>PXSC01000001.1 GCA_003023535.1 Halobacteriales archaeon QS_9_70_65
ACCCGGACGCGGCGCAACAACAGCAACGACACCTCCGAGCTGGCACCCGTCTTCCAGCGGGCCGACGTCGAGGTCCAGGACGACGGCAGCTTCGGTGACGACACGTTCGACTTCTCGGACAACGAGATCGGACGCACGTTCGTCGTGACCGCGACCAGAGCAGGTATCGAGGACAGCGCCGAGACGGACGGCCGCGTCATCAGGGGCCGGGCCGCCGAGGTATCCATCAGCGAAACCACGGCCTCGACCGACCAAGACGAGGTGTCGACCATCACGGTCGACTCCGGCTTCCTGCCGGAAGGCGGCTTCGTCACCATCCACGACGGCACGCTGCAGGACCAAGCGACGTTCGACAGCGTCCGTGGGTCCTCCGAGTACCTCGAGGAGGGCAACTTCAGCGACGTCGAGGTCGAACTCGACGATCCGTACGTGAGAAGCGACGGCGAGACGCAGACCGCCATCGCGATGCCGCACCGGGACACCAACGACAACGAAGAGTACGACTTCGTCACCGCCGGCGACGGCGAGACGGACGCTCCGTACACGGCCACCGGCGATGTCGTGACCGACTCCGCGTCGGTCACCTTCGAGCAGGAGACGCCGACGCCGACCGAGACGCCGACGCCGACCGAGACTCCGGAGTCGCCGACGGCGACGCCGACGCCGGAGTCGCCCAGCGACCAGCCCGGCTTCGGTGCCGTACTGGCGCTGATCGCGCTCATCGGCGCGGCGCTGCTGGCTGCCCGTCGGACCGACTTCTAACCAGCCGGACCGCCCGGCCTTCGCGGTTTCCGCGGTTTCCGCGGTTTCATTCTTTCGCGCGCGCCGCCGATAGCGGCGCCGATACTACCGACAGCGACGCGGACGCCCCGCCGACAGCGTGCCGGCTCCGACCGACGCGCCGGGGGGCGTTCGTGTCCCGGCCGCGCCCGCGACGACAAGACATATGACGGTCGTGACGTAGTTTCGGGCAAGGATGCTCCCGGCGCAGTCGCTGACGGAGCTGTCGGTGCTTCCGGTCACGGACGTCCTGGCGTGGGTCGTCGTCGGCGTCTTCCTACTGGGGGTGCTCGCCGACCGCCGAGAGCGGCGCGACCTCGCTCGCCGAGTGACGGCCGGCGCCTGGGCGCTGTTCGCCGTCTTCTGGCTGTTGTTGATCCACCAGTTCGCCGTCGTCCACCGCAGCATCGTCGAGACGGTGCTCGTGGGCTGCTGGACGCCGCCGGCCTCGGCGACGGGATGCGGCTCATCGAGGACCCCGAAGGGTCGACCCTGCGGAACACGTTCTGGTTCCCGGAGACGGAGCGGGCCTCGCGGGTGATATTCGCCTGCACGGGCATCGGAAGTCTGGCCATCTTCGGGGGGCTCATCGGTGCCGTCCGGGCGCCGCCGCGCCGGAAGGCGGTTGCACTCGCGGTGTCGCTGTCGATCATCTGGGTGCTCAACGTCGTCCGCAACGCCTTCATCGCGGCGGCCAACGGCTACGCCTGGTTCGACCACCCGGCGCTGGAAGGGCCGGTGATGGCGGCGTTCGGGCTGTCGGACCCCTCGCTGGTGTCGTTTTACTTCGCCGACCGCGTACTGTCGCAGAGCCTCGCGTTAATCGCCCTGGTCGGCATCGCGTGGCTGGTCTCGCGGTGGGTGCCGCAGCTGCTCGGGATCGCCGAGGACCTGCTGTACCTGGTGACCGGCGACGAGGTGCGGCTGCGGCCGCCGTCGACGGCGACCGACGGGGGCAAACGACGGTGACCGAGGAGACGCCCCGGGTCGCGGAGCTCCCGGACGTCTCCCGGCGGCGCCTCCTCGCCGGCGCCGGGGGGACGCTCGCCGGCGGCGCTGCCGCCCGAGCCGCCCACGGCGTGCTGCTGGGGTACGGCGAACTCGGCTACGGGACGAACCTCCTCGAGCAGGACCTCGCTGGTCTCGTCGCCGATAGCATCCGGGTGTGGCACGACGGGCGGGTCGCCGGCGCCCGGCTCCGGGTCATCGACGACGACGTCGTGGTCTCGACGGCCGACGGCGGTCGCCGCCTCGACCTCCGGGCGGACGCGGAGGCGACGGCAGCCGTCTCGAAGCGCCGTACGCCGACGCGAGCGACCTCGTGGCCGGAGAGTACGAACTGGCGTTCGGTCGGCCGGCGGCGTTCTTCGAGCGGGTCGCCGGCGCCGATCCCCGTCCGGAGGCCGTCACCGCGATGCGGGGGCGGACGGACCGACGGGTCGACCCGGGCGTCGTCGAGCGGTTCGCCGGCGTCTCCCCGCGGCGGTCGGCGGCGACGGTCGACGCCCTCGTCGGAGCGTTCCGCGAACACGCCTCCTACGACGTTCCGCGGCACCTCACGGGGTCGGTCGAAGACGACGTCCTGCTCGGCGCGGTCGACCTCCGGGCGCCGTTCGAGGGACGGGCGGACCTCGAGGGGCTGCTGGCGGACGACGACGTCGGGCTGTTCTGCTACGAACTCACCGTCCGGTCGATGGAAGCGTTGCAGGCGGTCGCGCCGCAGGTCCAGCGGGCGCCGGTCGCGGCCGCCTACGTCCGGGACGCCCGCCACAACCACGTCTACACCGGCGTGGCGTCGGCGGTCCGGGAGGACGGCGACCTGGTGGTGCCGATGACGTTCGTCGGCTACACCCACTCGACGGTGTACGACGACCTCGGCGTCACGTCGGTGGCCGGTCGGGGGCTGGCGGCGTACGACGACCGCCACCGGGCGACCCACGTCCGGTGGTGAGACGGCGGGCCGACAACGACTTCAGACGACCGACCCATGGTCGAACCGATGCTCCCGGTCGACGTGCTCGCGGTCACCGACCCGCTGGCGTGGGTGCTGGTGGTGCTGTTCGGCGGCGGCGCCCTCCTCGAGCGGCGGCGCCCGGCCGCCGCGCGATACGTCGTCGGGGCGGCGTGGGCGCTGTTCGCCGTCTTCTGGCTGCTGCTGACGCCGTTTTTCTTCCTCGTTCAGAACAGCGTCGTCGAGGCGGCGCTGGCGCTGGCCGGCGTCCCCGCCTGTCTGTACGCCGGCTTTCTGCTCGCCGGGGGCCGGGACTCGCTGTTCGTCCTCTCGCGGGCCGTCGCCGTGATGGGGCTGCAGACGGCGCTGCTGATGGAGCTTTTGGGCTACGACCCGACGCTGGAGCCCATCACCGACCGGCCCGCCTACGAGGGGTACCTCGGCGCCTTCCACTTCGAGACGGCCGACCCCTCCCACGACGGCATCGTCTACAACATCGTGATGGCGTGTACGGGGCTGGGGAGCATGGCCATCTTCGCCGGCTGTATCGCGGCGGTGGGGGCGCCGCTGGCCCGGAAGCTCCGCGCGCTGGCCGTCGCGGTCGGCGTCATCTACGTTCTCAACCTCGTCCGGACGACGTTCATCGGGCTGGCCTTCGGCCACCAGTGGTTCGACGGGCCGTACGCGCCGTACCTGATGGAACTGTTCGGCGAGTCCGACCCCTACATGGTGTCGCACATCGTCGCCGAGGGGATCGTCAGCCAGCTGCTGTCGGTCGCCGCCCTCGTCGCCATCGCGTGGTTCGTCATCCGGGAGCTGCCGGAGCTGCTGGTCATCGTCGACGACGTCGCCTACATGGCGAC
>PXSC01000002.1 GCA_003023535.1 Halobacteriales archaeon QS_9_70_65
AGCCCGGGGGCGCGCTCGCGGGCCGCCGCCGGCGTCAGCCGGTCGGCCTCGATGCCGACCGCCTTACAGGCCGCCAGCTTCTCCTCGAAGTAGTCGGGATCGTCGCCGGACAGCCCCACGAACAGCCCGTCGGTCTCCCGGACGCAGTCGCCGGCGATGGACCGGAGGATGCGGTTCTCCTCGATGCACTCCCCGGCGCCCGGCGGGTCCGACTCCGCGTAGCGGGCGCCGCTGTGCAGCACGCCGTGGGACCGCCCGGAGGTGCCACCGGAAACCCCGCCGCGGTCGACGAGCGTCACGTCTACGCCGCGCAGCGCGAGGTCCCGCGCGACGCCGGTTCCGGTCGCGCCGCCGCCGACGACGAGTACGGTCGTCACTACCGTACGTTCGTGTCGAGACGTATCACTCTGATTCCGCCGGTCGTTCTTGCACTGCCGGACGTCACCCGAAGCGTCGCAGCGACCCGTCCACCCGGCAGACGCGTGCTCGAACGTCGAACCGCTCTCGCGTGCCGATCAGCGGCCGGTCGTCGTTCCGCCGTGGCGCGGCCCGATTCGGTCGAATATCGCCCGGAACGCTACCGGGCGAGAAGCTACCAGTATGCCCGTCGGTGTCGAGGAACTCGGCCTCGCCGACGATGAATCGATCGCTGCGCACGGACGCGAGACTTAGGCGGTGTTCGGATCGACGCCCTCCGGACGATCGATGAACTCCCCGAAGTTCTCCATAGCGTCCTCACGCTCTTGTTCTACATCGCGCATCTCCCGCGGGTGGTCGTGATAGTACGCTAGTGCGTGATACACGTCAGCTACGTCGAGGCCGTACCGGTCGGCAATTGCTTCCGGGTCTTCACCGCGCTCTTCGACGAAGGCATACACTTGCCGGACGCTGATTCGGCGGCCGCGAATATGAGGCTCGCTCAGGAGGTCGTGTGCGATTCGCCGGGATTCACCCTCGGACATGTATCAGTGTTGTCGCTACTCCAGCAAAAGTATGCTGCCGCGACGAATGGCAAAATCGACACGCCCGCTCCGGTTCTGCAAATGTACGCCCGGAACACTAACGTCCGACGTCACTCCAGGCGGCGTGCCGTGGTCGGTCGGCTAACCCTCGTGCCGGGCGGGTGACGGACCCAGATGCACGAACGGTGTGAACCGTGCGTGCGGGTCGGTGTGACGCACCCGGGTTCTCCGCGCGGTCATCGCTGCCCTGTCGGGCGACTCGGGCGGGGACTGAAGGTGCGTACCGGCCGTAGCGCCGCCGGCCACCTCGGTCTTTCGGCTCAGGGGGCCGCGTAGTCGGCCTCGCGGACCTGCGCGTAGCCGCCGTCGCGGTAGCCGAACTTCCGGACGACGTACTCGCCGAACAGCTTCGCCCCCGACAGCCCCGCGTACATCGCCTGCCGGGGCTCGAAGGCGCCGTCCTGGACGGCATCGACCAGCCCGAAGACGTGATCCCAGTCGTCGGGGTCGTACCCCCGGACCATCTCGGCGAAGACGCAGTTCCGCCGCACCTCGTCGCCGACGGCCGCCTGCCACTCGCGGTTGTACGCCGACAGCCGGTCGTTCGCGGCCAGCCGGCCGGCGATCCGGCCGGTCCGGACGGCGACGTGGTCGCCGCCCTCGTGAAAGGCCGAGGTGCCGCCCATGGCGCCGCCGGTGACGGCGACGTTCGCTGCCGTCGGCGACTCGATGGGTCGCGTCGAGGAGATGGGGTAGGCATCGTAGCCGTCGTAGACTTCCTCCAGCAGGCGCTCGACGTAGGTAGCGCCCTGCGGGACGCGGTCGTCGTCCGGCCGGAGCAGGTGGTAGGCCCCGGGGTCGTCGACGTCGTCGAGGCCCATCCCGATGGGCATCGTCAACCCGACGCGGGCGACGGGGTCGTCGTTCGGGAACACCCACGGGTAGGCGGTGTGGCCGGGCATGTACCCCCACCAGAACTTGATGCGATCGGGCTCGAACAGCTCCTCGGGCAGCCGGCGGTACTCCTGGTACGCGATGTGGTTGGCCTCCCGGGAGCCGAGCCGCTCGAGGTCGTCGTCGGCCAGCCAGTTCTCCAGTACGCGGCCGGTGACGGTCCGCTGGGGGCCGTCGGCCAACACGAGGTGGTCGGCACTGATTTCGGTGCCGTCCCGCAGCGTCAGCGTGTGGCTCGGCCGGCCGGTCGTCTCCGTCTCCACGTCGGCGACGGCCGACCCGACGCGGTACTCCGCGCCGGCGTCCTCGGCGCGCTCCCGGAGCCAGTCGTCGAACCGGGCCCGGTGGACCGTGAAACCGAAGTTGGGGTACGACGACCCCATGTTGGTGTCGGTCAGCTCCACCGTCGCGTCCGGGCTGATGAACTCCGCGGCGTGTAGCTCCTGGTGTTTCACCTCCTCCGGAACCGGTTCCTCGAGGTTCATCAGGTCGACCCAGTAGTCGAGGATGCCGGCGGCGTCCGTCGAGTCGGGGCCGAGTGCCTCCCGGTCGGCCCGCGGCACCCCCTTCTCGAGGACGACGGCGTCGGCGCCCTCGCTGGCGGCCGCGTGGCCGGCCGAGGAGCCGGCCGGCCCGCCCCCGACGACGGCGACGTCCGGACGGTATAACCCCCGCGATACTGCTGAGGGATATCGAAACGATTACAGCCGGCAGTATCAGTAGTCGGGCGACTCCTCGACGACACCCTCCCGCTGGTTGACGACGCGGGCCCACACGAACAGCGCGTCCGACAGCCGGTTGAGGTAGGCGACGGCGGCGTCGTTGACCGGCTCGTCGCCGGCCAGCGCCACCGCGCGGCGCTCGGCCCGCCGGCAGACCGACCGGGCGTGGTGGAGCCGTGCGCCGGCGTCGCCGCCGCCCGGCAGGATGAACTCCTCCAGCGGCTCCAACTCGTCGTCGAAGTCGTCGATCCACTCCTCCAGCCGCTCGACGTGGTCGGCTCCGATGTGCGGGGTGTCCTCGTCGTCGGGGTCCGGGCTCGCGAACTCCGCCTGGACGATGTGGAGGTGGTTCTGGACGGTCGCGAGCCGCTCGTCGACGTCGTCGTGGCCCGACGGCCGGACCCGGCCGACGAGGCTGTTCACCTCGTCGACCGTCCCGTAGGCCTCGATGCGCTGGCTCGTCTTCGACACCCGCGACATGTTCCGGAGATCGGTCATCCCCTCGTCGCCGCGACCGGTGTAGATCTTCATGCGCCACGGTTGGCGCCGGGGCCGTTTATACGATTGGTAACCCGAAGATCCGTCGCCGAGACGGGACGTGACCCGGTCGTGGTCAGTCGTCTGGGTCCGTCGGCACGAGAAAGACGTAGGCGAAGACGCCGAAGGCGACGCCGAGCGGGAACCCCCACTCGAGCCCGACCCGGAGGTCCCCGAGCAGGAGCCCGCCGACGGTCGCGGAAAGGAAGGCCAGCGAGAAGAACGCCGTCGCACGGGTGAGGTCGTCCTCGACGAGGGCTCTCATCGGCGGGTGGTGAGAGCGGCGGTTCGGTGAGCAGGGGCGACGGTCCGGTAGACGGGAGTGACGGTCCGGTAGACCATTGCGTGAGCGGGGCCGGCTCGTCGCACGGGTCGGGTCACTCGAACTCGCCGTCGCGGATCTCGGGTTCGGCCTGGTGGGCCATGTTCACCCGCAGGTCCGGCAGGTGCAGCGCGAGGTCGGTCGTCGTGATGATGCCGACGGCCGACCCCTCCTCGACGATGGGAAGCTTCTTGACCCCGTTGTGGCCCATCCGCTCGGCGGCCGCCTGGATGGTGTTGCCGCGGCGGATGGTCACGACGGGGTCGGTCATGTGCTCCGTCACCGGCGTCGTGGGGTCGAGCTCCTCGCCGACGGCGGCGACGACGTCCGACTCGGTAACGATGCCGCGGACGCGGTCCTCGCCGACGATCAGCGAGCCGATTCCCTCGGCGTCGAGCGTCCGGGCGGCCGCCGCGAGCGTCGCGTCCGCCGGGACCGTCTCGACCGGCGTGGTCATCAGCTCCTCGACGGTTGCGTCTGGCTCGGCCATACCGGACGAACCGCGGGCGCGGGCTTAAACGTACCTGGTTCGGAGTTAGCCACGGACCCGCGTCGCCCCCTTCCGTAGCACCTTTCGGTTGGGGATGAGGTACTCCTCGCCGTCGCTCTCGACGAGCGTGACGAAGACGTCCATCTCCTGGACGATGCCCCGACTGCCGTCTATCTCCACCTCGTCGCCGATGCTGTACGGCTCCGCCAGCAGGAGGTAGACGCCGGCGGCGGCCGACGACAGGAGGTCCTTGAACGCGAGGCCGCCGAGAAAGAACAGTCCGAAGGCGTACGCCGCCAGCATGATGAGCAGGGCGTCGGTGGCGACCCGGAGCTG
>PXSC01000003.1 GCA_003023535.1 Halobacteriales archaeon QS_9_70_65
GGGTGGTTCCACGCCCTCGACCGCGGCGACATCACCGAGACGGACTTCTCGACGCTGGTGCTGTCGACTCGCCGACCGGCCGACGAGCCGCACCCGCCCGAAGCGTAGTCAGCGCCGATTCGACGCGATTACGTCGGCGACTCTTTTGCTCCAGCGATGAACCGTGCGGGGTCACGTCGGAGATCGACTGCGAGATGATACGCAATTAGCGAGAGGGCCGGCGGAGCGTCACTGTACTCGGGCGTCCCGTCGTTGGCCTTCGAGACGGTCGCCAACTGCTTCGAGAGCGTCACCGAGTGCCTTGGCGGCGAATCAACTCGCCTCGTCGTAGACGACCGCCCGGACAGCGTCGACACGGTCGCTGGGGGCCGCGCTTCCCATGCCGCTCAGGCGTCGGAGTCGTCGGTTTCCTGCTCCAGCAGGTCGCGTACCCGGTCGAAGTGGCTGCTGATGCGGTCGGGTATCGACTCGAACTCTTCGCCGCTCACAGGTCGCCCCTGTCTTTCACTCCGTGCCATCTTTCGAACCTCTTAACGAGTGTTTCGACGTTCTCGCGTAAATCTTCTTCGGCGGCATTGAATCCATCGTTCGCCGGGATCGGTGGGGAGGCCTCTTCGGACCGGATTTTCTCTCCGTCTCGGTAGATGTCTCGGTGCAGACCTTCCTCGGTGATGTCGTGGCCGCCGAGGGCGTCACGGTCGTGGTCGTAGCGGACGACTTCACGCCAGTCGCCCTCCAGCCAGTATTCCAGCTGGACCACGAATTTCGTCACGGTACCGCGCTCCGTCGAGAACGCTGTGCGAAGCTGCACGCGGTCGGCTAGCCGATCCGGCGGGGGCGTGACCTCGTAGTCTTTCATTCACAGCACCCGCAGCCGGTAGCCCTCCAGGGCAGCTTCGTCGGTGACCCGGCCGGCCTCCGCGGCGGCTTCGAGCAGTTCAGCGACGAACGCCTTCGGCACCTCGACGCCGATGAAGTCGGTCCCCTCCCAGGCAGTGGTCAGTCGTGTCATCGTGCGGTCGGTGCCGTCGTCGTTGTAGATGCTCCCGACGCGCTCGTCGCCTCGGCGGAACCGGAGGGTCACGTCCGTTGGCTCTATCGCGTCGAACGTCATCTCGAACACCCGGTCGTCGCCCTCGACTCGCGCGAGCATGCGGCCGTCGTGTTCGGCTATCGTCGTCTCCATGCCCGTTCTACGCGCTCGACGCGGATAGTGTCGGGAGACCCAGCCAGCTATACCGGTTCGCGCCGCCGGTGCTCGGCCCGCTCCGACAGCGGTTAGCCCGCCGAGTCCGTCGCTCCGACGTGACCGACCCCGACGCTGTCCGGCGGCAACTGCTCGCGGCCCACCGGCCGGCTCTCGAACGGGCGCTGGCGTGTGCCGACGCCGTCGCCGCCGGCTGGGACGGCGACGCGACGGCCGATCCGGTCGCCGCCGACTACCGGGCAGCACTCGAGGCGGCCGACGCCCTCGAGCCGCTGGCCGCGGCGCTGGCCGACGCCGTCGCCTACGCCGGCGGCGACCTCGCCGCCGCGCCGGTCGCCGACGTCCCGTACCTGGCGGTGGCCGGCCGCGGGGTCGTACTGCGGGGGCCGCTCGCCGGCGGCGGCCGGGTCGTCGCCACGCTCGCGGCCTTCGAGGTCGACCCCTACCGCCGCGGGCCGGACCTGCCCGAGGCGCTCGTCGTCGAGCGCCGCGGCTGACGGGCGGCCGCCGATTTCCGGCCCCGTAAGAGTGAAACGCGGCGCTCTCCTGTCAATAGATGACATGGACGTTCGCGTGACGGGCCGCGGTCCCGCGGAGCCGTTTCTGTCCGCTCGTGACCTGCTCGCGACCGAGCACGACCTCGAACTGCCGGTCGTCGTGAAGTTCCGCGAGGACCCCGACGACCGGACGGTGGCGGGTCACTACGACGACCGGTGCAGTCGACCGAGGAGGCGCTGTTCCTCGCGCTGGCCGGCCGCAGCGTCGAGCGGCGGAAGCTGACCCACTGCTATCAGATCGCCAATCACATGAAGGACATCTACGCCGACGACATCACCCTCGACATCGGCCCGACGGGGAAGCTCGTTTCCTTTCTGGAGTCGTCGCTGGCCAGCGCGGTCGCCGACTCGCCGCCGACGGCGCCCGGCGGTTGGCGGCGCCTGACGGAGGCCGCCGACCCCGAAATAACGGCCGTCAACGCCGCCTTCGCGCTCGCGCTGCTGGAACGGCACGACGCCATCGACGACGACCACCGGCTGTACGACCTCGCCGACGCCGCGGCCGCCGACGCCCCCGAGGTGTCGCTGTCGACGTTCAAGCGGCGATTCCGCTCGCTCGGCGCCGACCCCGGCGCCTCCGAGTACCGCAAGGCGCTGGTCGACGTCACCCGCGAGTACGCCCTGAGCGGCGGCCGGGCGGCGGATTGACGGAGCGAGCGTGACGGACGTGGCCGTCCGACCCGCCGTCGCCGCCGACGTCGACGGCGTCTCCGCGCGCGGCTGAACCGCCGCTTACGGCGACTCCCTCCCGCGGTCGGTCGTCGACGCTGCGATGGCGAGGTGGTACGATCCCGACGGGGTGGCCGCGCGCGTCGCCGGCGACGACGCCTTCTTCGTTGCCGACGGCGGTGACGATGGGGTCATCGACTACGTCAGCGGTGCGCCGGCCGACGACGACGACCCCGACGAGACGGTCCTCGGGGCGATCTACGTCGACCCCGACCGGTGGGGCGAGGGCGTCGGGAGCCGCCTGCTCCGGCGGTTCGAGGTTTAGTGTCGCGACCGCGGACGGTCGGTCCGCTTCCGTGTGTTCGCCGGCAACGACCTCGCGCCGCCGTTCTACCGGTCTCACGGATACCGGGCCGTCGACGAGACGGAGACGGAACCGTTCGGCGCGACCGTGACCGAGCGACGGTTCCGGGAGACCGCCGAACGGTCACCGGACGGCGGCGATCCGCCGGCGACTGACCGTCCCGCCGACGGGTTCCCGGACTGAAAGGCACTTACCGGTCCCGCCCGAGCGGTCGATTGATGTCCCCGCGAGACTCCCTCGCTGCCCTCGTCGACGGCGACGTCTCTCGCCTCCTCCTCGCACGGGTGGCGGTCGCCGTCGCGGTCCTGGCGCTGCTGGCGCCGGCGGCGGCCTCGTACGCGACCTACGAGGAGACGACGAACCAGCGCGGCACCCTCGAGTCGGTCGCCGACGAGGAGACCGTCTCGTGGTGGTTCTACGACGTCGACCCGCTGCCGAACGGCAACCTGCTCGTCGTCAACACCTTCCCCGGCGAGACGTTCGTCCACGAGTACGACCCAGAGACCGACGAGCGGGTCTGGGGCGAGCGGTTCCCCGAGATGGTCGACACCCACGACGTCGCCTCCCTGAACGACGAGGAGATCGCGATCGCCAACATGCGCAACTACGACGAGGAGTCGGGCGTCAGCGACGACCGGATCGTCGTCTACAACCGCACGCGGGGGGAGATAACCTGGGAGTGGTACTTCCGGAACCACTACTCCGAGGACACCGACGGCGGCTACAACGACGACTGGAGCCACGTCAACGACGTCGACCCGATCGGGGAGGAGTACCTGCTGCTGTCGCCGCGGAACTTCGACCAGGTCGTCGTCGTCGACCGTCGCACCAAGGAAATCGTGATGCGGCTCGGCGAGGACGGCGACCACGCGACGCTGTACGAGCAGCACAACCCCGACTACCTCAAGCGCGACGACGGGACGCCGACGATGCTGGTCGCCGATAGCGAGAACGACCGGGTCGTCGAGTACGAACGCGACTGCGGCGACGCCGACCCCCGGCTCGGCGCGGGGACGCCGCCCGAGGACTGCGAGTGGGAGCTCGTCTGGGAGCTCGGCGGCCCCGAGGGGTTCAACTGGCCGCGGGACGCCGACCGGCTGCCGAACGGCAACACGCTGGTGACGGACTCGCTGAACCACCGCGTCGTCGAGGTGACGCCCGACGGCGAGATCGTCTGGGAGTACTACGTCGGCTGGGGCCCCTACGACGCCGAGCGCGGCGCACCGGAAAGCGACGGTCCGACGATGCGGGACGCGAACGTCTCCGGCTCCCGCGACGTCACCGGTAGCGCCGGTCTCGAGCCCGGTACCGGCGAGAGCACGACCTTCGCCGAGCGAACGTCGGCGCTGGCGGCCGGGACGCCGCTGCAGGACGACGTCGAGGCGGCCGCACAGCGGTGGTCACACGTCGCCCCGTGGATCTACCCCGTCTGGATGTCCGACTGGGACTTCGCGGCCGTCCTGCTGGCGGTCGTCGTCGTGCTCACCTGGACCGCCTACGAGGCCGTCCGGAAGCGGCGCGTCGTTATCGACGCCGTGACGGGTTGAGAAACGAGCGTCCGGCCCCACGGAGCCGTGTCGCCGTCGGGCGTCGAGACCGGAACGAAACGCGGCGAACGTCGGCGTCAGCGAGCGGCCGCCGCGACGCGTTCCTGTTCTTCCTTCTGGCTGACGGGGTAGGCCTGCAGGTCGTAGTCGGCGGCGCCGACGAGCTGGGTGGCCAGCGCCTCCTCGACCGGCGTCGCCGACTTGAACGAGGCGTTGTACGTCCCCTGGGCGATGAACTTCAGCGCCTGGTCGACTCGCCGCTGGGGGGCGACGTCGACGGCCTTCGGAACGGAGATGCCGCCGTACTTCAGCCGGACGGTCTCCTCGCGGGGTCCGGCGTTCTCGACGGCCGTCACGAGCACCTGCACCGGGTTCTCGTCGGTCCGCTCGAAGACGATGTCGAACGCCTCTCGGACGATGCGGGTGGCCTGTCCCTTCTTGCCGGTGTTCTCGTCGGTCTGCATCAGCCGGTTGATCAGCCGCTCGACGACCGACAGCTCCGATTTCTTGAACTGTTTGTCGGAGTGCCGCCCCATCGTGTGGGCGATGGGCGTCACCGTGATGTACCGCTGGGTCGAGGGGTCGCCGTACTCGATGCCGTCGACCTCGTACTCGCCGAACAGCTGCGCCGAGACGCGCTCGTCGTCCGTCGAGGCGGGCGCGTCCGGGTCGGGGGCTTCCGAACTCATCTGACTGGCTTCTCCGCGTTCCCGCGGACGAGCTCGATGAGCGAGACGCCGTTGACCTTCTCGACCTTGTAGTTCACGCCGGAGAGGTCGCCCATCGCGCGGCCCTTGGCGCCGCCGATGCCGGCGATGGTGACCTCGTCGTGTTCGTCGATGAAGGAGATGGCACCGTCGCCGGGGCAGAAGGCGGTGACCTGCTTGCCGTTCTTG
>PXSC01000004.1 GCA_003023535.1 Halobacteriales archaeon QS_9_70_65
GTTGGCCCGCCGGAAGAGGAACTCCTCGGGCGGCGCGCTCGGGTGGTCCTCGTCGGCGTAGTTGTTCACCACCTCGTGGTCGTCCCAGGTGACGAGCCAGGGGAACGACCCGTGAGCCGCCTGGAGGTCCGGGTCCGTTTTGTACTGGGCGTGCCGAATCCGGTACTCCGACAGCGACTCGACCTCGCGCGGCGGCTCGTGGTCCCTGTCGAACGGACTCGACAGGTCACCCTCGTAGATGTAGTCGCCGAGCTGTATCACGAGGTCGAGGTCCTCGTCGGCCATGTTGTCATAGGCGGTGTAGTAGCCGGTCGGGTAGTGCTGACAGGAGGCGAACGCGAAGCGGAACTCCTCGACGTCGGCGTCCGGCGCGGGGGCGGTCCGGGTCCGTCCGACGAGGCTCTCCACGGACCCGACGCTGAACCGGTAGAAGTACTCGGTGTCCGGCTCGAGTTCCCGGACGTCGACGTGGACGGAGTGAGCCAGCGCCGGCCGCGCCGGGGCGGTCCCGCCCGCAATGACGTCGTCCATGGACTCGTCGGTCGCCACCGACCAGCCGACCGGCACCGTCTCGTCGGGCATCCCTCCGTCCGGGGTCAACGGCTCGGGGGCCAGTCGCGTCCAGAGCACCACCGAATCGGGTAGGGGGTCGCCCGACGCGACCCCGAGGGTGAACGGGTAGTCCTCGAAGTCGTAGCCGTCCGTCTCCGCCGCGCTCGCGACCCCGGTGGTACCGACCGTCATCAGTGCTCCTACGCCGCCGACGCGCCTGAGGATGGTCCGTCTCGGATGCTGTGTCTTCGTCATCCGATTCAGAGACTTCGGTTCAGCAGAATAAGCCTGTATAATATTACTCGAGAGACGAACGGAGCGTTCCCGACGGCTACGTTGGGGTCGGGACCCGACAGAGCGGCGAGTTCGCTGGTGGTCGCGTCCGGACTACAGGTCGGCGCCGACGGCCTCGGTGACGGAGTCGAAGCCGTCGCGTTCGAGCAGCTCCAGCAGCCCGCGGTTGATGTCCCTGGCGACGCCGGGGCCCTCGAAGACGAGCCCGGTGTACAGTTGGACGACCGAGGCGCCGTTGCGTATCTTCCGGTAGGCGCCCTCGGCGTCGGAGACGCCGCCGACGCCGACGACGGGGGCGTCGGTGCGTTCGGCGACGAACCGGACCATGTCCGTCGCCTCCGTCTCGATGGGTGCCCCGGAGAGGCCGCCGGACTCGTCGGCGGCGGCCCCGTACAAAGAGTCCGATCGGTCGGTCGTCGTGTTCGTCGCGATGACGCCGTCGAGCTCGAGGTCGCCGACCACCTCGAGGGCGCCCTCGACGGCGGCGTCGGGGAGGTCCGGCGAGAGCTTCACCAGCAGGGGATCGGCGCCGGCGTCCCGTAGCGCCCCGAGGATGGACTCCAGACGGTCCCGCTCCTGGAGTTCCCGCAGGCCGGGCGTGTTCGGCGAGGAGACGTTGACGACGAAGTAGTCCCCGCCCGCCCGGACGCGCTCGAAGGTGTAGCGGTAGTCCTCCTCGGCCTCGTCGTTGGGGGTGGACTTGGACTTACCGAGGTTGACGCCGACCGGAACCCGGGCGTCGGTCCCGGCGAGGCGCTCGCCGACCACGTCGGCGCCGTCGTTGTTGAATCCCATGCGGTTGACGAGGGCGTCGTCCTCGGGCAACCGGAACAGGCGGGGACGGGGGTTGCCGGCCTGCGGTTCGGCGGTGACGCCGCCGACCTCGACGTGACCGAAGCCGAGCGCGGCCAGGGCGTTCGGGATCTCGGCGTTCTTGTCGAAGCCGGCGGCGACGCCGACGGGGTTGCGGAACGTCTGCCCGAAGGCGTCGTTCGCGGCGTCGTAGACGGTCATTGGGGTAACGGGCCGTCCGAGCGGCTTAAGCGGCGCGGTTTCGCGGCACGGCGCAGGTGTACGCGCTTAGCTGATTGCAGGCGCTAAGCCCCCACCCTCAAGGAGTCGTTCGAGAACCAAAGATTCTCGTGATCCCGAAAATCGGAGATTTTCGGACGACACCGCAGTCCGCGCCAGCGGACAAGGAGCGCAGTAGGGTGGGGATACAGCGTTCATAAGAACAGAGCTCTTGTGCAGCCCATCAGAAACGCATCGCGTTTCTGAGGACGTCCTCAGAATCGCGGAGCGATTCTGACGGGCGAACGAGAGCTTCGCTCTCGTTAACGTTCCCAGAAATCGAAGATTTCTGGCGTGCGAACGAATCGCTCTGCGATTCGTTAACGCCCCCGGAGACTGTGCTCCCTACGGGAATCACTACAGCTCCTGCAAAGCGCGTTCGTGAGATTACATCTCACGGGCTGTCAGACGCAGTCTGACGACGTCGTGGACGCAGGAAGCCTCACCCTCAAGCGCGAGCCGTCAGGCAAGCGGTAGAGTGGGATAGTTCACAAGTCGTGTTCGACCTCGTCGGGGTCGGCCCTCTGGATGATTATCTTTCCGTCCCGGACCCGAACGAAAACCTCGTCGCCGATGTCCATTCCGGCGACGGCCAGCTCGTCCTCGTGGAGGTTCACGTGAACGTTGTGGTACTCCCCGTCGTCGTCCTTGGCGCCACTGGGGCTGAGCTTCTTCTTTCGCACCATCGGGCTACGTTGGCCCGTTCGCTTCAGGAACCACATAAGTGTACCGTGCGCGTGCCGGCGTCGCGGCGCGCGCGAGCCCCAGCGGGCGTCCGGATCGTCGGGCGGCGGTCCCGACGCCGGGACCGCGGGCCGTCCGACCGCGGTGTTCGCCCGGGATCGCCATCCGCTCGGCCGGTTCGGGGGATATATTTATAACCTCATGTGTGCAGTTGTCTCACGGAGGCAAGCAAACCATGGCACGAGACGACGACGGCAAGCGCAACTTCGCGCTACGGGCACGCCGACCGCACGGAACTGCAGCTCCGCGAGAAGGGCACGAAGAAGGTCCACATCTACGAGGGATGGGCTTGGGAGGAGGCGGCCCCGGACGATAGCCCCGACTGGATGCCCGAGGAGATCACCGAGGCGAACGTCTCCAAAGAGGG
Organism: Halobacteriales archaeon QS_9_70_65; assembly: GCA_003023535.1. Next base: position 3,029 of record PXSC01000004.1, read on the forward strand.
CATCGAGCACCTCGAGGAAATCTGAACACCCGTATTTTTCAGAACGGCTATGCAACACGACGGCGTAGCGGCAGTTGCGCGGCCCTCACGCGGTCCGACCACGCGTACACGCGCGGGACGACGGCCCCGACTTCCAGCCGCGCGACACCTTCCCGGACGGCGTGAAACCGCATGACGCGGTGCCTGCACTTCGACGAGCTTAAAGCGTTCACTCGTGTACCACATCCTGCGAAGAACGCCGGGGCGTGACGCCCCGGAGGAGACACGACCCGTGTCCCCTCGTGCGCCCTGCCGGGTCGGTCCGGTCGTCGGTGCGTTCCGACGCCCTTATGTGTGACAGGGCGTTGACGTTGAAGTACGCGGGCGGCGTGGAATCGCGTTCCGGCGCCGTCCTGGTTCGACGTCCTTATCAGTGTGAGGGCGTTCGGATCAAACGCGAAGACGGGCCGACGCGGCCCGGCGGTCGGGAACGGCACACCCGTTTCCGCTCGTGAGATCGGACGCGTTCCGGTGGGTTTATGATCCGTCGGAAGGTATGTTCAGGTCCGAAGGAAATGAGGATTCCACCCCTGCGGTCCGCCGTACAGATGGGATCTGATGTCAGCCCTGGCAGTTCGGTGACACTCGGTCGGTCCG
>PXSC01000005.1 GCA_003023535.1 Halobacteriales archaeon QS_9_70_65
CGGAAGCTGGAGGCGCTGGTGCGGCTGGCGGAGGCGTCGGCCCGGATGCGGCTGTCGGACACCATCGAGGCCGACGACGCCGAGCGGGTCATCGACATCGTGCGGTCGTGTCTCCAGGACATCGGCGTCGACCCCGAGACCGGCGAGCTCGACGCCGACGTCGTCGAGACCGGCCAGTCCAAGAGCCAGCGGGACCGCATCAAGAACATCAAGACGCTCATCAGCGACGTCGAAGCGGAGTACGACGAGGGCGCCCCTCGCGAGGAGGTGCTCGAACGCGCCGAGGAGGCGGGCATGGAGCGCTCGAAGGCCGAACACGAAATCGAGAAGCTGCGGCAGAAGGGTGACGTCTACGAGCCGCAGACGGACCATCTGCGGACGGTCTGATGGACCGCATCGCCGCCCTCCGGCAGATCGAAGAGGCGCTGACGGAGCTGGAGACCGGCGAGACCGACCTCGAGGCCTGCGAGCGCCGCGTCCGGGCGACGGTGCGGACCTTCGCCACGGAGTTCGACGGCGAGCTGGCGCCGTACCGGGCCGACGACGGGACGGTCGTCCTGGCGGCCTCCGAGGGGCAGGCCCGCCGCCGGATCCGGGAACTGACCGGCGCGGAAGGACCGACCGTCGAGCAAATCGAGTAGCGCGTTAATTTTATCAGCGAAAACGCGGAAACTGCGTGTGTGCTGCTCGTCGTGACGTACTCGAAGGGCGCCCGGACCTCGCTGCGGAACGTCTGCCGGACCCACGAGGAGACGGTCGTGCGCCGGTTCGGGCGGGCGGCGCTGCTGGCGGAGACCGAATACGGGGCCTTCCTCGCGCTGCGGCTGCGGGAGAAACATCCCGACGACGTGCAGGTCGAGCGGACGGCGCCGTTCAACGAGTTCCGCGACGCGCCGACGGCGGTGCGGGAGGCGGCGACGGCCTACGAGAAGCGAAAGGACCGGAACGTGCCGTACGCGAAGTTCGCCGTCGGCACCGACCACCCGTCGCCGGCGGCGCTGAAGCGACGGGAGCTATGACGATGACCGCCGCGACCGTGTACCGACCGTCATCCTCGTCGGCGGCGACCGCCGGGAGGCGGCCACGGCGGCCGTGAGCCTCTACGACCACGTCGCCGTCGTCGCGCCGGGGCTGTCGCTCGACCGGCGGACGGCGCTGGCGGCGGCCGCGCGGTCCCGCGGCGCGACCGCGAGCGTCGACGCGGAGCTCCGTGCGGCCCGCGAGCGGCTGGCGGCGGTGGCTGGCGGAAGCCGGCGGCGAGGGCCTCGAAACGGAGTACCGGCAGGCGGTCCGGGAGCTGTCGGAACTGGAGACCGAGCGGGCGGCCGCCGAGGAGCGACTCGAACGAGCCAGAGAACGGGCCCGCGAGGCCCGCGACGCCCGCGAGCGGCGGCTCCGCTTGCGGGACCGCGTCGACAACCTCGAGCGGACCGCCCGGACGGAGCTGGTCGAGACCGTCCGACCGGCCGCCGACGACGCCGCCGCGTCGGTGCCGGGCGGGACGGCAGCGTCGTTCGACGACGCGAACGGGGTGACCGCCGCGCTCGCGCTCGTCCGTGTCGGGGTCGTCCGGGCGCCGGTCGTCCTCGCCTGCCGGCGGTTCGCCGACGCCGCGAGCGCCGAGGCGTGGTTGGAGAGCCCGGTGATCCGGCTGTGACTTTTCTGCGATGACGGGGCCAGACGAGGTATGCCGACGGCTTCGACCGAGGCGGTACGGACGGACGGCGTGACGCTCGTCGAGACGCGGGTGACGGCGACCGAGCGACACCGGGTTCGGCTCGCGGTCCGGTGTGACGGCCCCGTCTGGCCGCCGCGGGACGCCGGGGCGGACGTCCGGTGGGCCGACGGGACGGTGACGATCGAGGTGGCGACGGCGAGAGGTATCGGGTTCGCGACCCCGGCGCCGCCGGCGTCGGTGGACGTCGAACTCGTCGCCGCCGAGCCGGCTCACGACCTCCCGGCGGGGGTGGCGGCGTGGCTGGAGCGCGTCGAGACGCGCGTGGCGGCGGCCGAGCGACTCGCGGCGGTCGACGACCTCCGGACGGCGACGGCCGCGGTCGCCGCCGTCGGCGGGCTGGCCGAGGTGGAGGCGCTGGCGGCCGAGTTGGCCCGCGACCGGCGGCTCCTGCGGCGGCTCTCCTTCGTGCCGGCGGAGCTATGCGAGCGGGCGGAAGCGATCGAGCTGCCGGTGGCGGCGCTGTCGACGCTCGCTCAGCCGCGTAGCTCCCGATAGCTGTTCCGGATCGTCACCGCGGAGACGCCGGCGACGTCGCTCACCTCGGCCTGCGTCAGCTCGTAGGCGACCTCGCGGGCGGCGGTGTAGATGCAGGCGGCGGCGACGCCGCTGGGGTTGCGGCCGACGGACAGCCCCGTCTCGCGGGCCCGCTCGGCGAGTTCGCGGGCCCGGCGTTCGACTCCGTCGGGGACGTCGAGCTTCGAGGCGTACCTGGCGAGGTACTCCGCGGGGTCGATGGGGCCGGTCGGCAGCCCGAGCGCCCGGTTCATCGCGTCGTAGGCGGCCTGCAGTTCGGCCCGACTGGCGGTCGCCTCGTCGGCCACCTCCTCGACGGTGCGAGACACCGACGCCGTCCGGCAGACCGCGTACACCGCGGCGGCGGCGAACCCCTCGATGGAGCGACCGCGGAGCAGGTCCTCCTTCTGGGCGGACTCGAACAACACGCAGGCGCGTTCCTGCAGGCTCTCGGGCAGCTCGAGCCGGCCCGTCAGCCGCCGGATCTCGGTGAAGCCGTACACCTGGTTGCGGTCCCGCTTCGAGCCGACCTGTGCGCGTCTGTGCTGGCGCCGCATCCGGGCGACGCGGCGGCGCTTGCGGCCCTTCAGCCGCGTCGAGTAACCGATCTCCGTCGACAGTCCGCGGTCGTGCCGCGACCGGGTCAGCGGCGCGCCACACCGCTCGGGGTTCGTGTCGTCGTCGGCGAAGGAGCGCCACTCCGGGCCGCGGTCGATGGCCGTCTCGTCGACGACGAGTCCGCAGTCGTCGCAGACGGTTTCGGTGTCGGTGCTTCTGAGCCGGCCCTCGCATTCGGGGCAGAGCCGTCGTGTCGTCGCGCTCATCACGGTCGAATATAAGGCCCGACGGTACTTGAAAAAAGGCCGCCGACCGCCGCCGCCCGACGGTCGCGGACGACAGAGCGTACCGGTAACCGGTACGTTCTGTCGGCGGGTATCGCCGTGCCACTTCCGGGGCGAGAAAGGTTTAATTAACGAGAAGCGTCCATTGACGAGCATGGGCCTGTCCAGCATCGCCGCGGGGCTGGAGGTGACCGCCGAGCAGCGGAACCGCGGCGTCGCGACGGCCGACGGGACCGACGCGTCGCTGGCCGGGCGGCTGGAGCCGTTCGCCGACGAACTGCCGTGCGACGCGGCGGCGGCCGCGGCCGTCGTGGAGGCGTACGCCGAGGGGGCGGACCTCGGGCGGGCCGCCGCCGTCGCCGACGTCGCGACGACGACGGCCGCGAAGACGCTGTACCTTCTCGGGGAGCCGGTCGACCCGCTATCGCCGACCGCACGGCGGGTCGTCGACGACTGGCTGGCCGGCGAAATCTCCCGGACGGAAGCCGAGACGCTGGCCGGCGTCGGCGCCTCGGAGTTCGCGCTCGGGGCGTACGTCGCGACGCACGACCCCATCCCCGAGGCGGAGTCGGTCGTCGCCGACGCCCTGGCCGTCGAACCCGACGCCGACCCGCTGTACGACGCCCGGAGCGACCTGAACGACCTCGTTTAGAGGGGGAGTCGATCCCGGAGACCCTCCGCCTCCTCGCCCACGTCCACCGACATACCCATCGTCGCCTCCAGCACGGCGCCGACACGATCGCGGGCCGTCTCGTCGCGCTCGACCGCCGGGGGGTCGTCGGACAGCGTCGGGACCGTCGCGTCGGCGTCCGGGTGATCGGTCGCCCGGGTGACGACGGTCGCGGCCGGGTCGACGCCGACGTCGACCAGACGATCGCGGGCACGCGGGACGGCGTCGTCGGCGCGGGCGGCGTCGGCGACGACGGCGACGGACTCGGCGGCCGAGACCGCGGCGACGGCCTGGTTGGCCGCCACCGGCGGCACGTCGACGAGCACGCGGTCGAAGGCGCGGGCCGCCTCCGCGACCCGGTCCTCGAACGTCACGGCCGCGTCGGGCGTCTTCGCGCGGGCCACCCGCTCGAAGGGCGCACGGGCGGGACAGACCGCCAGCCGGCCCGCGCCGGCCTCCCGGTCGAGCAGGCCGGCCTCCAGCGGTCGCTTTTCGAGACACAGCGCCGTCATGTCCGGGTCGATGCGGCCGGGCGTGTAGTCGGCCAGTCCCTGCGTGGCGTAAGCGGCGTCCAGCACCGCCACGTCCCGGCCGTCGTGGGACAGCAGCGTCGCACACTCCAACGTCAGTCGCGTGGCCCCGGCGCCGCCGGCGGCGCCGACGAGGGCGAGCGAGTCGTATCCCATACGCACGTTTCGACGAGTAATCGGTGAAAAATATTCCGGTGCGGATCGGCCGCCACAGGGGCTCTACACCGCCAGTTGTCACGAACAGATCGGCCGTCAGAGCGCTTCAAAGTGCAGAAAACGGGCGGCAGGCTGCGGCGGCAAGCGACCCATTTTTGCGTGTCGAGCCCCTCTTCTAACGAGTGCGGACCCGGAGAACACGACCCGCACTCGAGTACATGACCGCCTCAAACATCCACCCCGAAACCCACCAGGATGTACCACGATTCGAATACGAGTCCGTCGACGGCGGAACGCTCGTCTATCTGATCCGGCGCGAGAAGCGCGACCACCTCGAGGAACCGGTCGAGACCGACCGTCGCCTCCGCGGGTTCGTCGACGTCGACGACTGGGACGCGGTTCGGTCGGAACTGTGCCGTCGCGGCCACGACGTCGGGGCGGTCCACCACCTGCCGACGTTCGACCGTAGCGCGTAACGAGCGGTCGGGTCCGTCCTTTTCGCCGTCGGGAGCGTCTCCGTCACCCGTCAGAATCGGTATCGGTCTTCCCGGTGCTCCTTCTCGAAGCCGCGGAACTCGGTACGGTGAGCCCCCGTCGGCGAGGAGGGTGACCGCCAGATCCTCCGTGAGGGGGCCGTCGGCCTCTCCGCGGCCTCGATGAGTTCGCGGTGGACGGCGATGGCGTCCTCCCGGGCGTCGAGGACGCCCTCGATGACCGAGAGGATGTTCGTCGGGTCCTCGGGCCCGGAGTCCTGGCCGGGCGGTGGACTCCGCCGAGCCCGGTGGGCGGGCGTTCAGCTGTTCGAGCCGCTGGCCGAGCCGCTCGGAGTGGCCCAGTTCCTCCCGAACGTCGGCCCGGAGGCTCCCCATCATCTCCTCGCCCCGGACCCCCTCGATGACTCGGTCCGACATCGTGCGTATCGGCTGGATTCCCGACGTGTTACGATCGTGGGTTCGACGGCTCGTACTGTCGGCCGTGATCCCGACGTGCGACCGGAACCCGCCGAAAATCCGGGTCTCCCGGTGGACTGTTCGACACGTCACGGCCGGCAGTATCACTCCGCGGCGTCGCGGATGTCGGCCTCGATTTCGTCCATTTCCCCGTCCGAGAGGTCCGGGCGGTCGCCGGCGATGGCGTGGATGGGACCGCCGCCGTCGCCCTCGAACCGCGGGACGACGTGGACGTGGAGGTGCGGCACCTCCTGACCGGCGGCGGGGCCGTCGTTGACCGCGATGGTGTGGGCGTCGGCGTCGACGGCGTCCTCGACGTCGCCGACCAGGTCGTGAACTGTCTCGAACACCGCCGCCGACAGAGCCGCCGGCACGTCTCGGAGGGCCCGATGGTGGGCCTTCGGGATGACGAGGGTGTGGCCGGGCGACAGCGGGTTCGCATCGAGGAACGCTACGACCTCATCGTCCTCGTAGACGGTACGCGAGGGGATGTCCCCATCGGCGATACGACAGAAGATGCAGTCCTCGCTCATACCTACGTATGATCGACCAGACGGATTTAAATCCGATCCCGTTACCGAACCGAATGAGTACCGTTTTCACACGACAGCTTGCGCTACTCCTTCGTCACATCGTAACAGGGGCCACACGTTCCACGATAGCGTTGAATATATCTCGGATCCTGTAGACGTCTCGCCGAAATCAGTAGACACATCTACTGTGCCGTACTTTCCTTCGTCGGCGATGACTCTTAGTTCACCGGTACCGAATCCTCCTCTAAGTAATCCGCCATTAATCCCCTCCGTATCAATTTCGCAGATCATATTTTGTGCCGCTTTCACTGGTATATAGTTCTGGATGCTGTCAGCGAGCTCAGCACCGGCGACGAGACCGCTCGAAAGGGACCGGACGATTACTGTAAGGACAGCTGCGTCGTATGCAACCTCGGCTTCCTCCTCGGAGTGTTCATTACAGTCTTCTGGGAGCAGATGATCTTTCGTCAGAATCGGCGGCGGTGTTCGGATACGCGCCGACTGACGAGTCAGTTTTTGCCGACTGGTCAACTGACCCCTTAGCGGACTGACCGAACGAGGTGCTCTCGGCGAAGGTCACTGCAGCGCCGGCCGAGGGCGCCCACGGCCGCTGGCCGTCCGACGAGTCGCTCGTCGGCAACTCCGAGGTGGGCAGTCCACGGCGGCGTCGTTTCGGCGCCGGCGGACCTCACGGGCGCCGCGCCGTTCGTCGGGTCGCTCGGCCGCTACACGTCGACCGTCGGCTTCCGAGTCGACCACCTCTCACGCTGGCGATGCGGACCTCGGGGGGCATACCGAGGTGCGGCGCCGCAACGAGACAGGCGGTGTCGCCGACGTCGTCGTCGAGTCCGCAGGCGACCCATGCGCTGAAGCACGCACGGTGTATGAGTTGTGACGATGACCGAGAAGACCGACGGCGGCCGCTCGCCGGCCGCGGACGGCGAGACGCTCTCGGGCGCCACCGACATCCACGTCCACCTCATGCCGGACCGCCTGATGGCGGCCATCCGCGGTGCGCTCAACGACGAGGCTGGCTGGGAGTTCCCCCACCCCGTCGACCGCGAGGGCGTCGAGGCGACGCTCCGCGAGCACGGAATCGAACGCTACTGTGCGCTGCCGTACGCCCATGAGCCCGGCGTCGCCGCCGACCTCAACGATTGGGTGCTCGACCGCGCGGCGGCCTCGTCGATGTGCGTCCCCTTCGCGACGGTCCACGGCGAGGACGACGTCGGAGCGGTCGTCCGGGCGGCCTTCGAGAACGGCGCCCGAGGGCTGAAGTTCCAGTGTCCGGTCCAGGAGGTCGGCCCCGACGACCCGCGGCTGGACCCCGCCTTCGAGTTGGCCGCCGAGTTCGACCGGCCGATCCTCTTTCACGCCGGCACCGCGCCGACGTTCCGGGACTCCCCGCACGTCGGCGTCGACGCCTTCCGGTCGTTTCTCGCCTCCTACCCTGGGGTGCGGGCCTGTGCGGCACACATGGGCGCCTTCGAGACGCCGGCGTTTCTCGAGACGCTCCGCGAGCACGACGACGCCTTTCTGGACACCTGTTTCGCGATGTCGACGGTCGCCGACCGGTACATGAACTACGACCCGACCGACATCGACACCGCGGTCTTCGAGGAGTTCTCGGGCCGTATCATGTACGGCTCCGACTACCCCAACATCCCGCATCCGTACCGCGCGGAGTACGAGGGCCTCCTCGCCCGGGACCTCTCGTCGTCGGCCCGGGAGGCACTGTTCGGCGGTGCTGCCGAGCGGTTCCTCGGCTGACGCCGCGGCTCAGTATCGTTCGTCGACGACGCCCGTCTCCGCGAGCTCGTCGACGACGTCGACCTCGCCGGGCGCGACGAGCAGCCGGTCACTGACGGCGGCCGCCAGCGCGTCGACGTCGACGTCGGGTTCGCCCTCGACGACCAGCCGGAGATGGTCGGTCGACTCCGGCCGGCTCACCTCCAGGCGGTAGTCGCCGGTCGGTCCCCCGAGGCCCGCGAGCACCGTCCCGAGCGACTCGGGAAGAGCTTCAGCCTTTCATCTTCAGCCGGCCGTCCGTCCGCCCGATGACGCCGTCCGGGAAGACGACCTCGCCGTCGCGGCCTCCCACTCGGTGAGGTCGCCGGTTCGGTAGCGGACGAGCGGACACCCCTCCTCGCGGAGGTGGGTGACGACGAGTTCGCCCCGCTCGCCGTACGGCAGCACCTCGCCGGTATCGGGGTCGATCACCTCGACGAGGGCGTAGTCGTCGGCGACGCGGAGGCCGTCTTCGGCGGCCGTCTCGGCGGCGACCGGGAGGATCTGCCGGGTGCCGAAGTAGTCGACGGCGACCTCGGCGTCCAGCGCCGTCTTCACGTCCTCGCGGAGCCCCGGCACCGAGGTGGACGGCTCGCCGGCACCGACGAAAACGCCGACGCTCGCGCCGGCGTCGCCGAGCCTCAGCGCGAAGGAGGGGTTGCCGACGATGGCGTCGACGTCGTACTCGGCGACGGTGGCGGCAACGCTTTCCGGGTCGCCCGGGCCGGCCGGCCCCACCTCGGCGCCGAGCGCCTCCAGCCCCCGCTGGAAGATGACGCCCGTCCCGGAGGTGTGATAGCCGAAGGTGTTGAGCACGCGGTCGCCGGGGGCGATTCCGGCGGCCTCCGGCACCGCGGCGTCGGCCTCGGCCTGCCACTCGAGGCCGGCGGCGGTGTCGAAGACCGGCGCGAGGTCGTCGCCGAGCGGCGTGGAGCACATCATCGCGGCGCCGTCGTACAGTGACCCCTCCGGTGGGTGGTCCTCGTGGTCGGCCTTCAGCTCCACGGCGGTCAGGAAGGGACGCTCCCGGAAGTCGGCCACCGAGTCGGCCGAGCCGACCTCGTCGTAGAGGTCGTAGGCGGCGGCCCGCTCCGGCTGTTCGTTCAGGGCAGTCAGGGTCGTCTCGTCCATGTGAGACGGTCGCGCGATGGAATCCGGTACTCAGCCGGAGCCGGAGCCGGAGCCGGCGCCGACCGCCTCGAGGGCCGCCCGCATCGCCCGCCGGTAGCCGTCGTCGTCGTAGCCGAGCCGGGAGATCCACACCTCGCGGTACGACGGGTGCAGGACGGGCAGCACCGGCGGCAGCCGGTCGGTCTCGACCGGCTCCAGCACCGCCTCGAGGAACCCGTCGAGCGAGCGGTCCGTCGCCGCCAGCAGCGACTCCGTGGCGTGCCGCCCCGTCGCGACGACGCAGTCGGGGGCGACCGCGTCCAGCTCCGCCAGCAGGTACGGCCGGCAGTTGGCCCGCTCGGCCGCGGTCGGCTCCCGGTTCGATTCTCCGCCGTCGCTCGGCGGGAAGCACTTGACGGCGTTCGTGAAGTACAGTTCGTCGGGGTCGTAGCCGAGCGACGCCAGCCGATCGCGGATCCGGCGGCCGCTGTGGCGGGCGGTGTAGGCCATGCCGGTGTGGTTGCCGCCGCGCCAGCGGTCGGCCTCGGGGGTGCCGGCGCCGGGGGCCTCGCCGACGACGACCAGCGTCGCTTCGAGGGAACCGACGCCCCACGAGATGCGCTCGCGGGCCGCCACGAGGTCGGCACACCGCCGGCAGTCCGGCGCCATCGGCCGCCGGTCGTCGGGGTCGGGGAACGTCGCCACGCCCGATCGTCGGCACGCCGGCGTCGTGACTCTTGCGCCGTCGGCGTATAATCGACATAATACACCGTACATACGTATGGATCGTAATAGCCGAACCCTTAGGTACGTGGACCGTCTCGGTTCGCGTGCGAATGAGTGACACTTTCCCGGAGCCGGAGGACGGACCGACGGACGAGTCACCCGAGTCGCCCGAGTCGCCGCTGGACTCCGACCGGTACGCCCACCTCTCGCTGGACGACGACGCCGTCGTCATCTACGATCGCGAGGAGCCGGAGACGTGGCTGCAGTCCGACTTCGCGGTCGAAATCGGAGGCTAACTGCCGGCCGTACCCACACGAAACGGTCCCGTCCGAACGACGAGGTTCCGACGGCATCTACCCGGATATCGCCGAGACGTCCTGAAAGAGTTACAGCCGGCAGTATGACCACTCCACGAGCGGGAGCACGGCGCCGAAGACGACGGGGACGAAGAAGGCGACAATTCCCGATGGTCTCCGCGGTCAGGAGCGCGCTCTCGACCGCCTCGGGGAGCGACGACGCGAGCGGGTGGCCGGCGAACTCACCGGTCACCCCGACCGCGAACAGGCCGAGCCCGGCCAGAAAACCCGTCTCGGCGACTTTCGCGTAGCCGAGACCGGGGCTCCGTCGGCTGCTCATGGCCGCGTCCCGACTCCCGATCGAAGAGCTTCCGGGTCGCGGCCGGTCGAAAGGCATATGTCGGCCACCGTCGGATGGGGGGTATGCGCGAACTTCTCGTCTCGTCAATCGAACTGCTCGCGTACCTCCTCACGACCGGGCTGCTCGCCGGCGCCGGGCTGTTCGCCGAACTCAGGACCATCTCCTACGCCTCGGCGGGCAACCTGAAGTTCTCCGTCTGGCTGGGCGTCGTCGGCCTGGTGGCGCTGTACGCCGCCTTCTCCGTGGGCACCGAGCGGCTGCTGCCCCGGCTCCGGGAGCTGGCCCGATAGTAATTATCGCGACGATTTTCGGCACAGCAGTAAAACGAGGCTGCTTCGACGTTAAAATCCGGTTCGTTCGACACTCGGCGGTAACGACTCCCAATAATCCTACGACCCGTCAGTTCCGCGTCGGGTCGGAGTCGCCGGCCGTCACCTCGTCGTCGGGCGTCGCGTGGCCCTCGACGGCCTCGGCGACGTCGGTGTCCTTCGGCGACATCCGGGTCATGAGGTTCCTGTAGACGCTGTCTTCGACCTTCCGGACGGCCTTCCGGGTGGCGGAGTCGGCCGCCCGGGCGACGTAGTTGATCGACTCGCGGCACTCGTCGACGGCCTCGCGGGGCTCCTCGAGGCTCCCGTAGGAGTCGGCCAGCTTCTCGCCGGCGGTCTTGAGGTCCTCGTCGGGCGTCCGGCCGGCGCGTTCGCCTTCCCCCTCGTCGATGCTGGCCTGCTCGGCCGTCTTCCGGTTGACGTCCTCGCTCAGCCGCTCGTCGGCCTTCGGGCGCCACTCGTCCCACTCGGCCAGCGCCGCCTCGTCGACGCCGACGCCCTCCGCGACGAGGTCCTTCAGCGCCCGGGTGATCCGTTCGCCGTGTTCGACGACGTCGACCCAACTCCCACGCAGCTCGAAGCCGGAGACGCTCTCTTCGGCCTCCATCGGCCGCCGGTTCGTCGTCCATCCTCTTGGCTCTTGTCGAAGCCTCGGCGCCCGACCGGAGGGGGACCGGTTTTAAGCCGGCGGCGGCCCCGGAATCAAACATGCCAATCGAGGACCGCGACGACGCCCACGTCATCACGCACGCGCTGGCGAAGCACACCGTCTCCGAGCTGCGGTCGGCCGAGACCGGCCAGGTCGCCTTCCGGGAGGGGCTCGTCGAGCTCGGCCGGCTCTGCGGCTTCGAGATCATCGACGGCATGCTCGAAACCGAGTACGTCTCCATCACGACGCCGCTGGCGGAGACGACCGGCGAGGTCGTCAAGGGCCTCGACGACGTCGTCATCGTCAACGTCCTCCGGGCGGCGACGCCGTTCGTCGAGGGGCTCGTCGAGGCGTTCCCCCAGGCCAGACAGGGCGTCATCTCCGCCGGCCGCGACGAGGAGGCCGGCATGGACGACGACGGGAGCTTCCCCATCAGTATCGACTACGTGAAGCTACCCGACATCGACGAGGACGACACCGTCATCGTCGCCGACCCGATGCTGGCGACCGGCAGCACCATGACCGCCGTTCTGGAGGAGGTCACCGCCATGGGCGACCCCGAGCGGCTGGTCGTCCTGTCGGCCGTCAGCGCCCCCTCCGGGCTCGTGCGGGTAGCCGAGGCGTCCCCGCGGGTCAGCGTCATCACCGTCAGCGTCGACGAGCGGCTCGACGACGACGGCTACATCGTCCCCGGCGTCGGCGACGCCGGCGACCGGGCCTTCGGGACCTGAGCCGGTCCGTCGGCGGCGCCACCGCCGCTTCCACTCGAGATGCGACAGCCGTCGCCCCGGAGCAACCTCCACGCGAACCGGTGACGACCCCCTCGCTTCGGCTGGAGGTCGTCGCCCGCGGGCGGGTCCGCTCCCGTCGAAGCGTCGGATGGGCGTGCGACGGCGTCGTTCGTCCGTGATGGCCCCACTTCATCACTCCGGACAGCAGGGGGAATCGACCCGGTGTATCGAGGAGACTCACACACCGATTGGTGTAGTAGACGGACAGATCAGACGGTCTGGACGAGCGCGTAATCATCAAAGATTTGACCGCTCTCGGTCGGTGTACACCCTGTACTGACCGAGGGTTCCGATCCGGAGCCGAACGAACGGATCGTACGATGGACGACCCCTACCCGAACTCCGCACGGCCGCCCGTAGCGCTCCGGATGCGGTCGGCGACCGCCGCGGCGTCGGCGACCGGCACCCGCACCTCGAAGGTCACCGTCGCCGCGTAGTCGGCCTCGAAGGCGACGCCCTCGCTCTCGAGGACGCTCCGGACCGTCCCGGAGTCGT
>PXSC01000006.1 GCA_003023535.1 Halobacteriales archaeon QS_9_70_65
GACCACCTTCGGCCGGACGCCGCAGTACCACCTCTACCGCGTCCCGCCGGACGGCGCCGAACGGGAGCGCTTCGCCGCCGTCGACGCCGAGGGCCCGGCTTACGTCCACGACTGCGTCGCCACGGAGCGCTACGCCGTCCTCGTCGAGCCGCCGCTGCGGATCTCGGTGCTGCGGGCACTGGTGCCGTGGGGCGACGGAATCCTCGACGCCCTGTCGTACGACGCCGACGGCCGCACGCGCTTTCTGGTCGTCGACCGCGAGACCGGCGCCCTCGTCGCCGAGCCGACCGTTTCCGGGTTCTTCGTCTTCCACCTCGTCAACGCCTTCGAGGACGACGGCGACCTCGTGGTCGACCTGGCGGCCTTCGAGGACGCCGACATCGTCGGGGCGCTGTCGCTGGAAACGCTGTCGGAAGACGCCTTCGACGCGGTCCCGCCGGGACGGCTCGACCGCTTCCGGCTGGACCTAGACCTGGACCGCGACGGCGGCGGCGTCGAGCGGTCCCGCCGCTACGACGGCGGTCTGGAACTGCCGACGGTGCCGCGGGCCGTCCGCGGCCGGCCGTACCGGTACGCCTACGCGCAGGCGACGGACCGCCGCGGTGCCAACGGCCTGGCGAAGATCGACGTCGAAGCCGGCACGGCCGTCGAGTGGTGGGAACGCGGCGTTTGCGTCGAGGAGCCCCGGATGGTCCGGCGGCCCGACGCCGACCGCGAGGACGACGGCGTCGTGCTGGCGACGGCCCTGGACGCCGACGCCGGCCGGTCGATGCTGCTCGTCTTCGACGCCGAGACGCTCACCGAACTCGAGGGGTCGCCGTAGCGCAGGCGACGCTCCGGCCCTGAACCGCCGTCCTCATGCTGTTCGGGGACGAAACGCGGATAGCGATGGCACGCGGTGCCGAGGTGATCGGACTCGTTCTGCTCTTCGACGTCGTCGTCATCGGCGGCTACCTCCTGCTAACGGAGCCGCTCGAGAAGGTCGTCTGGATCGTACCCACCTTCGTGCTGTTCGGCCTCGTCGTCGCCGCGTACCTGTACGGACGGCTCTCCGACGGCGCCGCGTAGGCCGCCCGGACGCCTCACCGTTCGGGGAAGTCGAAGCGGTCGGTCCGCCACAGCCCGTATCCGTAGGCGGCGGCGAGCGCCGCTGGCAGCCAGTTGCCGAAGTAGAGGTTGATGCCGCCCCACAGGATGACGAAGCTGACCAGGTCGTCGAGGAGGAACTCACAGGCGTCCAGCCGCCGGAGGACGGCCGCCCGGTCCAGCACCGCGTCGACGACGGCCACGGAGACGACCGCCGACAGCACCCAGCCGGCGTAGTTCGTCCACGGGACGGCGTAGTAGAGGCCGCCGGCGTCGTAAGCCCAGAAGCCGACGGCGACGGCCGCCGGGTCGAGCACGAGGTCCATCCCGACGACGGCGGCGACGACGACCGGCACCCGGACGACCGCCCGGCGGGCGGCGTCGCCGAACAGCAGCAGCGACAGCAGGTGGGCGTTGACCACGAGCGGGAGGAAGAACAGCGGCAGCGCGGCCGGAATCCCGCCGACCATCGGCCCGAGGTCGACGCCGTACTCGAAGGTGCCGTAGGGGTAGCCGGTGCGGACGCCGGCCAGCTCGACGGCGTAGGTGAAGCTACAGAGCGCGGCGAGGCCGGCGGCGGTCCGGCGGGTGGCGACCGGCGCCAGCCCCGCCACGAGCGGGGAAGACGACGGCGATGGTGAAGCGGTTGTCGACGACGAGTTCGTCGAGGCGGGCCTCGAGTCGGCCCCAGGCCGGCAGCTCGACGCTAGCCATAGATCATCACCCACAGGGCCGCGAGGGTCAGGGTCATCCCGGCGACGGTGTTGACCGCCGGGAACCACCAGTAGGCGCGGTCGACGTCGACGTCGGCGGCGACGATGGCGGCGACGAACAGCGGGTAGCCGCCGAGGACGGCCGCGAAGAAGGGGTGGACCGTCCCGAAGACGGCCGCCGCCGCCAGCCAGCAGCCCGCACAGTAGGCGTAGGTGCGGCCCTCGCCGAGAACGGTCGCGGTCGTGCGGATGCCGGCCCGCCGGTCCGGCTCGATGTCGGGCACCGCCGAGAAGGTGTGCATTCCCATCGCCCACAGCCAGCCGCCGGCGACGGCGGCGACGGGCGGCGCCTCGCCGGCCAGAGCGCGCCGGCCAGCGGCAGCAACGGGAGGAAGGCGACCCCGAGGAAGCCCGTCGCAACGACCAGCGCCGGCACCAGCCGGCCGCCCCGGTAGCGGACCTCGCGCTCTCCCTTCTTAGGGTTCTCGTCGTCGATGTCGGCGTCGAAGACGTCGTTGATGCCGTAGAGGAAGACGTTCGCCGGCAGGAGGAAGTACGCGAACAGCGCGACGGCGGTCGGCGCGAACAGCTCCCAGCGGCTCGAGGCGGCGTAGGCGACGCCGACGACGACCGGGCCCGCGAGGTAGAGCCAGAAGCGCGGCCGCGACATCCGGAGGACGTAGCCGGTCGGCGTGGACTCGCTCGGCAGCGTTCGGTCCAAAAGCGGGTCGGTCATCGTCGCTTCTCAGGCGGCGCCGGCGTCGTCCAGCAGCGACTCGGCGGTGTGCTCGCCGCTGACGAGACACATCGGGACGCCGATGCCGGGCGTGGTGTAGGAGCCGGTGAAGTACAGTCCCGGCGACGCCGAGGAGCGCCGCGGCGGCCGCAGCAGCGCCGTCTGCCGGAGCGTGTGCGCCAGCCCCAGCGCCGTCCCGGCGCGGCTGTTGTACCGGTCGGCGAACTCCGAGACGGCGAAGGTCTCCTCGAAGACGATGCGGTCCCGCAGGTCGACGCCGGTGTTGTCGGCGATGTCCTCCAGCAGTAGCTCGCGGTACCGCCGGCGGGTCGCCTCGTCGTCCGCCAGGTCGGGGGCGACCGGCACCAGCGCGAAGAGGTTCGAGTGGCCCTCCGGGGCGACGTCGCCGTCGGTCTTCGAGGGCACACAGAGGTAGTAGGCGGGGTCGTCGGGCCAGGCGGGCTCTTCGAAGATCTGCTCGAAGTGGCCGTCCCAGTCGGTCGGCAGCACCAGCGTGTGGTGCTCCAGTGGCTCGACGTCGCCCTCCACGCCCAGGTACATCAGGTACGCCGACGGGGCGTAGGTGCGGGACTCCCAGTACTCGGCGTCGTACTGCCGTTCGTGTTCGGGCAGCAGCTCCTGTTCGGTGTGGGCGTAGTCGGCGTCGCTGACGACGTAGTCGGCCTCGAACTCGCCGGCGGCGGAGTCGACCGTGAAGCCGCCCGTCCGGTTGAGTATCTCCGTCACCTCGGCGTCGGTGACGTAGTCGACGCCGAGCTCCTCGCCCAGTTCGACGCAGGCGTCGACGACCGATCGCATCCCGTTTTCCGGGTAGTAGACGCCGAGGTTGAAGTCGACGTGGCTCATGATGTTGTACAGCGCGGGCGTGTTGTTCGGCGCGCCGCCGAGAAACACCAGCGAGTACTGGGTGATCTGCCGGAGCTTCGGGTGGTCGAAGTAATCGGCGACGTAGTCGTCCATCGTGCCGAGCAGCTGCAGGCCGACGGGAGCGGCCCGCATCACGTCGAGGTCGACCCAGTCCCGCAGCCGCGGGCGGTCGGTGTAGACGAAGTTCTCCATGGCCACCTCGTAGTGGGTCTCGGACGTGTCGAGGTACTCCTCGAGGGCGTCGCCGCCGCCGGGCTGGTAGGCGTCGAACAGCTCGTGCATCTCCTCGCGGTCGTCGGTCACCGCCACGCTGTCGCC
>PXSC01000007.1 GCA_003023535.1 Halobacteriales archaeon QS_9_70_65
GGGGTCGTTCACCCCCGTCGACGAGTTCGACGGCGGCGTCGGCTGGCTCGCCCACCCGGAGGAGACCATGCAGCGGGCGGGACACGCCCTCGTCGACGACGGCCGGGTGTGGCTCGTCGACCCGGTCGACGCGAAGGACCTCGACGGCCGGCTCGCCGACCTCGGGACGGTCGCCGGCGTGGTGGTGCTCTACGACTACCACCGCCGGGACGCCGCCGCGATCGCGACCCGCCACGACGCACCGGTGCTGCTGCCGGCGGGGATGACCGCCCTGGCCGACGACGACGTCGCCGCGCCGATCCGGCGGCTGGAGGGCCGGCTCGGCGACACCGGCTACTACCTCCGGCCGATGACGCGGAGGCGGTTCTGGCAGGAGTGGGCGCTGTTCGACGGCGAGACGCTCGTCGTCGCCGAGTCGCTCGGTACCGCCGACTACTTCCTCGCGCCGGGCGAGCGGCTCGGCGTGTCGCTGGCCCGGCGGGCGGTGCCGCCGGGCGGGCTCGCCGACCTGGAGCCGGAGCGGGTGCTCTGCGGCCACGGCGCGGGCGTCGAGGCCGACGCCGCCGCCGAGCTGCAGCGGGCGCTGGCGGCGGCCCGCCGGACGGCGCCGCGGATGTACCTCCGGCACGCGCCGACGCTGCTGCGGAACACGGCTGCGGCCCTGCGGTGAGCCGTCGCGTCGACGACCCGCCGCTCCGGCGGTGCGGCGGCCGTACCGCCGACGGTGTTCGGTGAGGCGGAAATGACGTCTTTCGGCGGTGACGGTGTCGTCTGCGACGCCCCCTCCCGCTCGCTTCTTCACGAGGCCTCCCTCGCTCCGCTCGCTCGGCCTCGCCCCGCGAGCGGTCGGTCCCGTTCGAGCTCCACCCGAGTCGACTGACCGGCCGGCCCTCTCAACTAAACATGGCCGTACCGCCGGGCACAAGCTACAAACCCCGCGGCCGGCAACGCTATTGCATGACGGACGACGCCGACCACCGTCGCCTCATCGTCGCCGGCTCCGGCATCGCCGGGCTGACCGCGGCCATCTACGCGGCCCGCTCGAACGACGACCCGCTCGTGCTCGAGGGCTCGGAGCCCGGCGGCCAGCTGACGTTGACGGCCGACGTCGCCAACTACCCCGGCTTCCCGGACGGCGTCGGCGGCACCGAGCTGGTCCAGAACATGAAGGAACAGGCCAGCGGGTTCGGCGCCGAGGTCGAACACGGCGTCGTCGCCGACGTCGAGGCCGGGCCGCCGCACCGCGTCGAGCTGCGGGACGGCACCGTCTACACGGCGGACGCGCTCATCGCCGCCTCCGGCGCCTCCGCCCGGACGCTCGGCGTCCCCGGCGAGGACGAGCTGATGGGCTACGGCGTCTCCACCTGTGCCACCTGCGATGGCGCCTTCTTCCGCGGCGAGGACATGCTCGTCGTCGGCGGCGGCGACGCCGCCTGCGAGGAGGCGAGCTTCCTCACGAAGTTCGCCGACACCGTCCATCTCGCCCACCGCCGGGAGAACTTCCGCGCCGAGGACTACTGGGTCGACCGGGTCCGCGAACTCGAAGACGACGGCGAGATCGAGATCATGACCAACACCGAGCTGCTGGAGATCCACGGCACCGACGACGACGGCGTCGAGGCCGTCACCCTCGCGCGGAACGACGACGGCTACCCCAAGGAGAACCTCGGCGACGACGCCACCGAGACGTTCGAACAGGAGCTCGGCGCCGTCTTCATGGCCATCGGCCACACGCCGAACACCGACTACCTCGAGGACACGCCGGTCGAGATGGACGAGGCCGGCTACGTCCGGACCGAGCCGGCAGCGACGCCGACACCGCCGCCGCGGACGACTGACGGCGCCGACGACGGGGCGAACGGACCGCGCCGTACACGCGACCGGAACTGCCTTCCGTCGCGCGGCGGAACGGTCGGTATGGCAGACGACACCGTCACGTTCCGGGTCGAGGGCGAGACCGCCGACGACGAGGTCACCCTTCCGGCCGAGATGCTGGAGATGCTCCGCGAGGACGACGAGTCCGGCGCCGAGATCGTCGGCGACCTGGCGCTGTTCTCCTGTGCCCAGCGCATCCACGCGACCGTCCACCACGCCGAGGGCGGCAACACCGAGCGGTACCGGGACGTCGAGGCGGCGACGATGGAGCTGTTCGAGGAGCGGTTCGGGGCCAGTTACGCCGAGCTGACCGGCCACCAGCACTGACCTCCCTACCGGCCGACGACGCCCCACTCCAGGACGACGCCGTCGTCGAGTCGCCGGACGCCGTCGAGCGTTAGCTCCGGGAACGCCTCGAGGAAGCCGTCGCCGTCGGCCAGCGTCGGCGCCTCCCGGCCGCCGACGACCAGCCCGCCGACGTAGACCGACAGCTCGTCGACCAGCCCGGCCTCGAACAGCGAGAAGATGAGCTCGCCGCCGCCTTCGACCATCAGGCGGTCGACGCCCTCCTCGGCCAGCGCCCCGAGGGCGGCCGGCAGGTCGACGCGGTCGTCGCCGGCGGCGAGGAGCGTCGCGCCGGCCGCCGCGAGCGTCTCCCGGCGGTCGTCGGGGGCGGCCCCGCTCGTCAGGACGTACGTGTCGGGGGCACCGTCCAGTATCGCGGCGTCCGCCGGCGTCCGACAGCGGGAGTCGACGACGACGCGGGCCGGCGGCGCCGCCTCGGGGCCACGGCGGTCGGCGCGGTGGGCCTCGTCGTGGCGGACCAAGGAGGGGTCGTCGGCGAGGACGGTCCCGACCCCGACGGCGACGGCGTCGACCTCGGCCCGCAGGCGGTCGACGCGGGCGAAGTCCTCGTCGCCACTGATGGCGAGCTGTTCGCGGCGGCGCGAGGAGAGCTTCCCGTCGGCGCTCGTGGCGGCGTTGACGACGACGTGCACGCCGGCCGTCTGGTCGCCGGCGTCAAAAGCCCCCCGACAATCAGTCGCGGAGCGCGGCCAGCGGCCGCAGCGGCAGCGGCACGTAGTCGGCGTCCGGCTCGTAGCGGGCGAACAGCAGGCTGTTGGACAT
>PXSC01000008.1:0-11415 GCA_003023535.1 Halobacteriales archaeon QS_9_70_65
TGGGTCGAACGACGGCTCCGCGAGCCGTCGTTCGTCATCCCGGAAGAGCGAAGCTCTTCCGTAGATCGCGGATCTCCGATCCGCTCACTCCCGGAAATCAGCGATTCCCGGAGACAGCGAGCCGACGCACGCACGGCCGGCGGCCGCGCGTTGCGAGGCTGAGCGAGCGCAGCGAGGGAGGCCTTGAGGCGGAGCGGCGTCCTCGCGAGTGAAACGAGCGAGGGCTCGGCAGAGCGTTGCTCTGCCGGTGACCGCAGGGAGCCGCGGAGCGTCGTTCGGACGACCGGCGGTCGTCCGTGATCACGAACCTCTTCGATTGTCGGACGACAGCGAGGCGCAGCCCGCGAGCGGGAGGGGGCGTCCGGAAACACGCCCTCATCACCGCCGAAGCACGTCACTTCTTTATAACTAAACACTGTTCTCCTTGTTCGAATACGAGTGCTCGTTTCGGTTGTCCCGACGTAGCCGCCCGAAAGCCCCCTCGTGCTCGGAAAGAACTGCCCGCGTGGGAACGCATATGCCGGCCCGACGGCTACGACGGGAGAGATGCCGTACAGGGAGCCGGAGACGGTCGAGCTGTCGGCGTCGGGGCTCGTCGCCGTCGGCGTCCAGCGCGGCTACGACGACCGCCGCGGCGACCGCAACAACCCCGACGCCGAGCGCCACGTCGCGGAGTTGCTCGAGGGGTACCGAGCGGCCGGGCTCCCCGTCGTCCACGTCAGACACGAGACCGTCGAGGCGGGGTCGCCGTTCCACCCGAACCGGCCGGGCGTCGCGTTCAAGCCCGCGGCGGCGCCGGCCGACGACGAGCCCGTCGTCACCGAGTCGGCGCTCGGCTTCGACCCCTACGTCGTCGACGACGCGACGGTGGCGTTCGACCGCGAGTTCGACGGCACGCGTTACGTCGCCGAGCAGACCCACCGGGTCGCGCTGGCGCAGCTGTCCGGCGCCGTCGCGACGGTCGTCGAGGCGGCGACGCTGCTGGCGGCCCTCGAACGCCGGACGTAGCTCGTCTCCCGCGTCCGGTTCGGGCCGTGGCCGACGCGGACGGGCCCGTGCGTGATCAGATACTGAAACTCCCCGGAAGCTCAAATACGACCCCCTCACGAGGTATTACAATGGAGGATACGATCCCCGACGTTTCCGTTCTGTGCGTCGACGACGACGCGGAGCTGGTGTCGCTGCTCGCGGGCGGCCTCGAGCGGGAAAGCGACCGTCTCGACGTGACGACCGCCACCAACGTCGACGCCGCCCTCGAGACGTACCGCAGGACCGATGTCGACTGCATCGTCAGCGACTACCACATGCCGGCCCGGACCGGTGTCGAGCTCCTCGAGGTGGTCCGGGCCGACGACCCGAAGCTCCCGTTCGTCATGTACACCCGGACCGGCAGCGAGGCCGTCGCCAGCGAGAGCATCCGCGCCGGCGTCACCGACTACGTCGTCCGGCGGGCGACCGACGAACAGTACGGGCTGTTGACGGAGCGGATCCTCACGCACGTCGACGAGCGCCGGAGCGAGCGGCGGGCGAGCCGGACGAACCGGACGCTCCGGGCGCTGAGCGCCGCGGCCGACGAGGTCCTGTTCATGTTCTCGGCCGACTGGTCGGAGCTGCAGTTCATCAACGACGCCTACGAGACGGTGTTCGGCGGCTCCGTCGACCGCCTGCGGGCGGCGCCGAGGTCGTTTCTGACGCACGTTTATTCCGAGGACGTCGACCGGGTGACCGACGCCATGGAGCGGGTATCGGGTGGCCACCCCCAGCAGATGGAGTACCGGGTCGACCGCTCGGCCGACATCCGCATCTGGGTGGAGTCGCGGTGCAAGCCGGTCCGCAACGGTTCGGGCGACGTCGAGGCCGTCGCCGGGTTCACGCGGGAGGTGACCGAGCGGAAACACCGCGAACAGGAGCTGGAGGACCGCAACGAGACGCTCGACCGGTTCGCCGCGACCGTCGCCCACGATCTCCGGAACCCGCTCGCGGTCGCCGACGCGAAGCTGAAGCTGGCGCGGGCCGAGACCGACAGCGAGCACATCGACGACGGTATCGAGGCCGTCGACCGGATGAGCCGACTCATCGACGAACTGCTCGCACCGACGCCACCTGCACCGTCGAGGACACCGCACGGATCTCCTGCGACCCCCCGCGGCTCCGGGAGGTGCTCACGAACCTCTTCCGCAACGCCATCGATCACGCCGGCGGCTCCGTCGACGTCACCGTCGGGCTGCTGGACGACGGCTTCTACCTCGAGGACGACGGCGCCGGCATCCCCGCCGACGAGCGGGATCAGGTCTTCGAGCACTCCTATACGACCGCCGCCGACGGCACCGGCGTCGGACTGTTCATCACCGA
Source organism: Halobacteriales archaeon QS_9_70_65 (assembly GCA_003023535.1). The sequence goes on from PXSC01000008.1 coordinate 2,353, forward strand.
ACAGATCGTCGACGCACACGGCTGGACCATCGAGGCCGTCGCCGGTGCCGACGGCGGCGCCCGGTTCGAGGTCACCGGCGTCGACCTCGCGGCCTGACCCGTCGCACGGTGCCGTCGCTTCCGGTCCGAACCGACGACGCGAAAAGCGATACCGGAGTGCCGTTCAGATGACGCGGTTCTGGAGGTAGTCGAGGTGCTTGGCGTTGTAGACGATCCTGACGGTGTCGGCGGCGGGACTGCCGATGCAGGTCAGGCGGACGCCCCTCTCTTCGACCTCCTCGTCGGAGAGGATCTGCTGCATGTCCATGTCGATTTCGCCCTCCTGAACGATGGCCGCGCAGTTCGCACACGCGCCCGCCCGACAGGAGAAGGGCCAATCGTACCCTTGGGCCTCGGCGGCCTCGAGGATGTATTCGCCCTCGGCGACGTCGAGAGAGCCGTAGTCCTCGTCGTCGAGGCCGGCGTCGGCCGCCGCCTCGAAGAGGTCGTCGTCGTCCATCGACCAGCCGTGGTCGTCGAGCACTTCGTAGTTGAGATATTCTACCGTGGGCATCGAAGTAACGTTGTGACGCTGGCCGTTTGAAGGTTGCTGTTGGCACCGACGCTGTGCCGCCGTCGGCGCCTCAAATGAGCGACAGCAGCCGGAACACGACGAACGCACCGACCGTGGCGATGGCGGGGACGACGTTCTGCATCAGGATGACGCGACCGGTGGTCTCGGGGTCGAAGAGGTCGGAGGCGGCGGGGATGTCCCCGACGTTCTCCTCGCCGATGGGCGGAGCGGAGCCGCCGCCGCCGGCGTCGCCGACGGTCGCGGCGTCGTCGGCGGTCAGGGCGCCGACGGAGACGCTCGGCGGGTCGCCGGCGACGGCCTCGCGGGCGGTCGCGGTCCGGGTGGCCCGCCCCCAGCCGAGGCCGACGATGCTCATCGTCGCGATGATGACGAAGCTGGCGGGGATGCCGATGGCCGCCAGCGCGGTGGTCGCCGTCGCGGAGACGACCGCGACGACGATGGCCGCCGTCAGCGGCAGCTCCGTCAGGTCGTTGCCCATCGTGTCCAGCGTCCGCCGGGCGATGGTGAACGCCCCGAGGCCGACGGCGCCCGTCGCCAGGAGGATGCCGACGTCGACGTCCAGCTCGCCGCTGCCGACCAGCGGCGCGACGGCGTTGGCGGCGTTGGAGGCGCCGCTGGAGAACGCCATCAGACAGCCGATGCCGACGACGACGAGGGCCCCGACGAGTTCCCGGCGCGTCGCGTCGCCGTCGAAGGGGCTGCCTTCCGACTCCGGGATGGCCACCCAGGCGTTGATCCGCGGGTAGAAGTACCGCCCGACGACGCCGCTGATCCAGAAGGCGACGATGGGGGCGACGATCCACCACGAGACGATACGACCCATCGTTTCCCAGTCCAGCGAGCCGGCCGCGAGCCCCAGCCCGGCGATCGAGCCGACGGCGGTCATCGACGTCGAGGCCGGGACGCCGAGGACGTTGGAGACGAACAGCGCCAGCCCGATGAAAAACAACACGACGATGCTCGCCTCCAGGGTGAACAGCTCGCTCGGGACGATGTCGCCGCCGAGCGTCCCGATGACCTCCCGGCCGAACGTCCAGCCGCCGGCGAGAAAGAAGACGGTCATGAGCCCGGCCGCCAGCAGCTTCCCGACGACGCCGGCACCGACCGCGGGGCCGAACGCCGGGGCCGTGTTGGCGCCGCCGATGTTGTAGCCGACGAAGGCCGCGACGGCCAGCCCGACGACCAGTAGCGGCTCCATGTCCGGCAATAGACCCGGGCGCCGCATAAGCGTCGCGTTCGCGTGACGGGTACGCTTTTGTCGTCCGTGCGTTCCCGTCGCCCGTACGCTTTTGTCGCCCCGCGTCCCGACTCCGGGCATGTTCCCTTCGTTCGAGGTCGTCCCGGCGGTCGACATGCAGGACGGCGAGGCCGTCCAGCTGGTCGGCGGCGAGCGGGGCACCGGCCGGCGGTACGGCGACCCGGTCGCGGCCGCCGAGCGGTGGGTCGACGCCGGCGCCGAGACGCTGCATCTCGTCGACCTCGACGGCGCCTTCGAGGGCGGCCGCGCCAACGCCGACGCCCTGGAGGCCGTCGTCGAGGCGACCGACGCCGACGTCCAGTTCGGCGGCGGGATCCGGACGGCCGGCGACGCCCGCCGGCTGCTGGAGGCCGGCGTCGACCGGGTCATCCTCGGCACCGCCGCCGTCGAGAACCCCGCCATCGTCGACGCGGTGGCCGGGGAGTTCCCCGACGGCGTGATGGTGAGTCTCGACGCCAGCGACGGCGAGGTGGTCGTCGAGGGGTGGACGGAAGGCACCGGCCTCGACCCCGCCGAGGCCGCCGCCCGCTACGAAACGGCCGGCGCCGCGGCGGTGCTGTTCACCGACGTCGACGTCGAGGGCCGGATGGACGGCGTCCGCCGGGAGACCGTCGAGCGCGTCGTCGACGCCGTCGACGTCCCCGTCGTCGCCTCGGGCGGCGTCGCCTCTCTCGCGGACCTCCGGGCGCTGCGGGAGATCGGCGCCGCCGCCGCCGTCGTCGGGACGGCGCTGTACGAGGGCGCGTTCACCCTCGCGGAGGCGAACGACGTTTAGACGGACTATCGGGTTCGCCCGCACGCCGAGACGACCCGGGCCAGCAGTCCCCTTTTTCTCTCGTGACCGGCAGGACCGCCGGCGCGACCGGCCCGGTCGGCGCCGCCGCGGCCAGGAGCAGGTTCCGGGCGCTCGCGGCCGCACATGTCCGGCGCGGGGGACGGAAAGGTCGAATCGGACGGCGTCGGACTACACTGCTCGCTCGAGGTCGTCCGCCAGTTCGGGGTAGCGCTCCTCCAGTTTGTTGCGGAGCAGTACGAAGCCGACGACGGACAGCACCGTCACCGCCGCGGCGCCGTAGGGGCCGAGCCGCTTGCTACTCAGTCTCCAGGCCGACCATGCCAGACTGACCAGCTCGAGCATACCGCCCGATATGTCGGCCGGACGGAAAAAACGGACGGGACGCGTCTCTCGCCGGACGCCGAGCGCCGCAACCGGCTTAAACGAGCGCGAGAACGCCCACCCATGACGGACCGGACGGCGGCGGTCAGACGCGAGACGGCCGAAACGGAAATCGAGGTGACGCTGGGGCTCGACGGCGACGGTGACAGCACCGTCGACACCGGCGTCGGCTTCTTCGACCACATGCTCGAGGCCGTCGCCACCCACGGGCTGTTCGACCTGACGGTCCGCTGCGACGGCGACCTGGAGATCGACGACCACCACACCGTCGAGGACGTCGGCATCGCCCTCGGCGAGGCGCTGGCGGAGGCGCTGGACGACGGACGCGGCATCGTCCGCTACGCCGACCGCCGGGTGCCGCTCGACGAGGCCGTCGCCGACGTCGTCGTCGACGTCTCCGGACGGCCGCGGTTCTACTTCGACGGCGGCTTCTCCCAGCCCTCGGTGGGCGAGTTCACGAGCGACATGGCCAGACACTTCGCGGAGTCGCTGGCGACGAACGCCGGACTGACGCTACACGTCGCCGTCGAGGGCGACAACGCCCACCACGAGGTCGAGGCGCTGTTCAAGGCGCTCGCGCGGGCGCTCGACGACGCCACGCGGATCGACGACCGGCGTGGCGACACGCCGAGCACGAAGGGTGAACTGTAACATCCCCCCGGGGTGAACGGAGCGGGAGCGAAGCTCCTTCGAGCAGCCGACCGGAGCCCGGCGACAGCGAGGGACTACGTCCCTCAGGTAGCCGGGCGTAGCCCGGCGACAGTGCGGCGTCGGAGACGCCACGGGCGGACGGCGCGAGCGCCGTCGACGGCGGGGGTTCTCCGCGCTCGGGGTCGGACCGGGCCCCGACGCCGACGGAGGCACGGTTCCGCCGCGTCGGTGTACTCCGGTTCGTGCTCGGGTCTTCGGGTCCTTCGCAGGGCCCGGCGCATCGGGCGCCCCGGCAGGGACGCGGGACCCGCTCGCACAGCGCTCGACACGTCCGCCGTGTCGGGCTCGAAGAGGTCCATCCGGGAACTCGCGAAGGCGTCGATCTCCCGTCGACGTACCGCAGTGGGGCGAACCCGAAACGGTGGCGATACGGGAAGGGGGCCGGACCCGGACTCAGGCCACGGTGTACCAGATCATGACGCCGAGCCAGACTGCTACCAGTCCGGCCCAGTGCCACTTCGCCGCCTTTGCCACCTTCAGATAATCGATCTCCGAGATTCCACTGATGATGTACAGGTTCAGGCCGTAGGGGGGCGTGATGAACCCGATCGATGCGCCCATCATGAAGATGATCCCCCATTCGACGGGCGACCATCCGAGGGCGGCCGCCGCCCCGGCCAGTATCGGGGCCGTGAGCAGGAGATTCGGGGTCGCATCCAGCAGTGACCCGGCCAGCAGCATGATCACGGTCATGACGAGAACGATCAACGCGGGATGTCCCAACGAGACGATGCCGTCGGAGATCACCTCTCGTAGACCGAGATCGGAGAGACTCTGCTGGATCAGAATCGAGGTGACGACCATCGGGAGGATGATCCCGATCAGCAGGATCGACGAGTAGCAGGCGCGGACGATCTGATCGACCGACGTGATCTGTCGGGACCCGATCGCTGCGACCAGGATGTACACCACCGCGACGGCGGCCGATTCGCTCGGGGTGAAGATTCCTAGAAAGATACCGCCGAAGAGGAGGACGATCGTCCCGAGACCCACCTTCGCGTACCACGTCCTGACGAGGATCTGTTTGATGTCGACACCGAAATCGTCGGTGACGCCGTAGTCGTTCCGGTAGGAGATCAACGTGTTGATCGCCAACAGCGCGAGCAGCATCGCCAATCCGGGGATAGCTCCCGCCAGGAACAGTTCGAAAATCGAGACACCGAAGGCCGCACCGTAGATGATCAGGAGGATGCTCGGGGGGATGATCGCACCCAGGACGCCGCCAGAGGCGATCGTCGCGGCGGCGTAATCGTCTTCGTACCCCTCCTCACAGAGCGGCGAATAAAGCGCAGAGCCCACGGAAGCTGTCGTCGCTGCATTGGAGCCGGTGATCGCGGAGAAGATTCCGGCGGTACCGACCGCCGTGTTGCCCGTGACACCGGGGATCCAGCCGATGATCTCCCGGGTGAATTCGATGAGGTTGTCGGCGATTCCGGCCTCACGTATCAGGTCCCCCACCAGAATGAAGAGCGGAATCGCGGTGAACGAGAAGCTCTGTAGGACGTCGTAGTGGTTCTGGGACATGTTGATCAACGGGAAGCTGTCGAACCCGACGTGATAGCCGAGGGCCCACAGCCCGAAGACCAGATAAATCGGTATGCCCAACACGAAGGCGACGACTGACAGGAGCGTGATCCCGATCAGGAAGTTCGTCGGGGTTACCAACAAGGGTGAAAGCGAGTTCATTTCGAGATGTCCGAGGTCGGCGTGACGTCCTCGCCGTTATCGTACCTTCGTCTGATCCGGAGTATCTGCTGGGTCGCCCTGAGTACGATCAGGGTCATTCCGACCGGGATAGCCAGATACGCCGTCCACTGTGGAATCGGCGTTCCGAGGACCGGTCGCCCGGTAGCCAGACGTCGCCGAACCAGTTCGATCGAATAGTAACCGACGATCGCGGCAAACGACACCCACGTCGCGAAATCGACGTACCGCAGGACGTAGTTCGCCCTGTTCGAAAGGTTGTTTCTGGCCAGTGAAAACCGGAAGTGCGATTCGTGGCGGATCGCCCAAGCCGCCGCCACCCAGACCATCCACGTGAACAAAAAGAGCGTTCCGTTCAGTGTGAACGATGGGGGGTTCTCGAACGTCACCCGTTGGACCACAGTATAAAAGATCAGGAGGGTGTACAGCGCGATCAGCACGATCGCGACGTATCCCTCGAAGTTCCTTTCGAGCTTCGCCAGCGTTCTGTCGTTAGAGAGTGACATCTTTCGTTCGGGTACGTAGGTTTCCGGTGTCAGATTTCGGAGAGATACTCGTCCCACCACGCATCGACGGTGAAGTCGCCGTGACTGGACGGAACGGAACTCTCCCGAGCCGTGTCGACGAGAAACTCGTGGAACGCCTCGCCGTCGACACCGATCTGATCCGCCGAATCGACGATGTCCGAGTACAGGTCCAAGTTATCTTCGTACCCGATGGCGTCCTCCCACCGTTGCATCTGGTCGTCGTCCAAGTAATTGTACTCCAGGTCGTGTTCGACGGTACACGAAGACTCGGGAGGATCGTCGGTGTACAGCCCGAGGCGTTGTCGGTGAATTTCCTCCACGTTCATCCGAACGAGGTCCTCGTACATGGACTTCGATACGTCCGCGAGCAGCGAGAGGTTCTCATCGGAGAGGCTCTTGAGCCACTCGACGTTGGCCCACTTCGTGTCGTTGTGGATCGTCCACTTGTTGACGATGCTCGAAGCGAGTGCCTCGGCGTTGTTCCCTCCGTACGCACAGAGCGGCGAGGCAGCAGCTTCGGCTCCATCGACCGTTCCGGTACGGAGCCCCTGGAGCGCGTCGGCCCACGCCAGAGAGACCGGATTCATGCCGAGTTCGTCGAGCGCGATCCCGGAGACCTGGCTCGCGGTCCGCCGACAGTCCATATCTTTTACATCCTCCGGGAGCCGATGTGTGTAATCGGTGCTTTCGGCCCGGTCGATACCGATGTGGATCGCTCGGAGTGCGGGCGCGTGGTACCAAAGCGGGATGACACCGTACTCCCGGGCGAGCGGAACCCAGAACCGTTCGTAGGTCTCCGCCTGCGTTAGGGTGTGCGCCAGCGAAATCTCGCTCGGGAACGTGTACGGAATCATCCAGATGTCGTTCACCGGGAAGCTCGCACTCGAGTTACCGATCGAAGCGCTACCGATCTCGACGGTCCGGTTCCGGACGCTCTCCGGACACTCCAGTTCGCCGCAAATCTGCCCCTCGGCGACGTTTTCGACCTGGATACGTCCGTCGCTTTGCTCTTCGACCCGGCGTTCGAACTCCCAGTGGCCGGAGGGCTGTGCGCCTTCCCAGCCGCTTCCGGGAGGCGACATCACGCCACCGATGGTGAACTGCAGTTCAGCATCACCACTACCGCCGTTACCGTTACCGCCGTCACCGTTCCCACCGCCTCCGTTCCCGCTTTCGGCACATCCGGCGACGGTGATGGCTCCGGCAGCACCGGCGGCTCCCTTGAGAACCGTACGTCTGGACGGTAGCGTGCCGTCTATCGTCACATAAATTAATATCTGGCCATATGAGATAAATTTTCCCCATACACGCCACGCTCGAGAAGAGTACGGCGTCCTCCGCGCGGTAGATGGAAGGGCGAAGCTCCCTCGAGCAGTCGGGTATCGCCCGACGACGGAGAGGGACTACGTCCCTCAGGCAGTCGAGCAGTGCCCGACGACAGCGTGGCGTCGGGGACGCCACGAGCAGACGGCGCGAAGCGCCGTCGACGGCGGGACTCCCTCGTCTTGAAAGATATGACCGCGGACCGGCGGGCGAGTTCGACACCGGCCAGGGGTCCGGCGCCGTCGGTCAGATGTTCAGGAAGACGGCGACGCCGAACAGCGCGATTACGACGCCGATGCCGCGGGTGAGCGTGATCTTCCACTCGGCGGGTTCGACCTCGTCCCACGAGCGCTTGCTGCCGATGGCGTCGAGCTGCTCCTCGAAGCGAGCGACCCTGTAGGGCCACACCGCGTTGACCAGGCCGAACGCCACGATGAGTGTTCCGAGGACGTGGCTGACCATGACCGGCGAGCACGAGCGCTCCCCTAATGAGTTTTTCGCGGACGATCGGGCGCGCTCTCCGGACCGTCGCCGCGAGACGGTGCCGCCGGAGCCGGCGGCCACGAATGTCGACCGTCAGTCCGCGTGGAACTCGATCGCGGCGCCCTGCCCGAAGCCGACGCACTCCGTCGCGAGGCCGCGTTCGGCGTCGTCGCGCTTGTTCATCTCGTGGATGAGCGTGACGGGCAGCCGCGCGCCGGAGGCGCCCAGCGGGTGGCCGATGGCGATGGCGCCGCCGTTGACGTTGTATATCTCGTCGTCGAAGCCGAGTTCCTGCTGGCAGTGGTAACACTGCGAGGCGAACGCTTCGTTGAGCTCGACGAGGTCGTAATCGTCGGCGGTCGTGCCCGACCGCTCGAAGAGGCTCCGGCAGGCCGGAACCGGCCCGGTGCCCATCACTTCGGGCTCGACGCCCGCGACGGCGTTGTTGCCGATCGCGGCCAGTTCCTCGAAGCCGTGCTCCTCGGCGAAGGCCCGCGAGGTGATCAGCAGTGCCGCGGCGCCGTCGGTCGTCTGGGAGGCGTTGCCCGGCGTGACGGTGCCGTCGGCTTTGAACACGCTCGGCAGCTCGGCGAGCTTCTCCTCGGTCGTGCCGGGCCGGAGGCCCTCGTCCTCGTCGACGATGATCTCCTCGCCGTCGTCGTGTCCCTGAACGGGGACGATCTCGTCGTCGAAGCGGCCCTCGTCGGTGGCGGCGCAGGCCCGTCGCTGGGAGCGGGCGGCGTAGGCGTCCTGCTGCTCCCGGGAAACGTCGTACCGCTCTGCGACCTCCTCGGCGGTGATACCCATCTGCAGCGCCGCGACGTCGTGGTGGTCGTTGAGGCCGGGGTGGATCTCGTCGTTCCCGCCCATCTTCACCCGCGACATCGACTCGACGCCGCCGGCGATGATGCAGTCCCGCTGGCCGGCGCGAATCGCGTCGGCGGCGTTGATGACGGCCTCCGCCGAGGAGGCACACCAGCGGTTGATCGTCGTCGCCGGCGTCGCCTCGCCGAGTTCGCTCATCAGCGCGATGACGCGGGCCATGTTGTTGCCCTGCTCGCCGCGCTGCTGGGCACAGCCCCACTTGAGGTCGTCGACCTCGGCGCCGGTGAGGCCGGTCTCGCCGAGTATCTCGTCGATCAAGGGAATCGAGAGGTCCTCCGGGCGGACCTCCGAGAAGACGCCGTCTTCCTTGCCGAACGGGGTTCGATACGCTCGCACGACGACCGGCGTGGAATCGCTCATACGGCTCCGTGGTTCGGCTCCTACTACGTTAATCCTGTCTCTCTCGCCCGCTTCGGCCGTC
>PXSC01000008.1:11550-17599 GCA_003023535.1 Halobacteriales archaeon QS_9_70_65
GAGCTGGACGAGCGGGATCTGCCGCCGCGGTACCGACGGGTGTTCTGGGAGGACGGCGAGGTCGAGCGACCGCTGACGACGACGAACTCGACGGCCGCCGCCGCGACCGGCATCGAGCGCCCCTGGGAGGCGGTCTCGGGGCTGATGTTCACCGACCGGGACGACTTCTCCGGGAAGATCGAGTTCACCGACCGGGAGATGGCCGAGTCGTGGCTGCTGGACCGCATCTCGACCGACCGGCTGTCGGGCAACCCGACGCTGGCGTTCGTCTTCGAGGAGGAAGCCGACGACGTCGTCTACGAGGCCGCCCGCGAGCAGAACCGCCCCATCCACGCCGACCGGGTGTGGATCGACTCGCTGCTGGAGGAGATGTTCGACGAGGACGAAGAGGAGATGCTCGACCTCGTGGAGGTCCGTGCCCCCGAGGAGATCGAGATGACGCTGGAGGACCTCGTGTTGACCGACGACCAGGAAAACGAGATCCACAAGGTGGTCAAGGCCATCGAACACCGCGATTACCTGGCGGAGATCGGCCTCCGGGAGATCGGCAAGCTGCTGTTCGTCGGCCCGCCGGGCACCGGCAAGACGTCGGTCGCGCGCGCCCTCGCCCGGGATCTGGACCTGCCGTTCGTCGAGGTGAAGCTGTCGATGATCACCAGCCAGTACCTCGGCGAGACGGCCAAGAACGTCGACAAGACGTTCCGGGTCGCAAAGCGGCTCTCGCCGTGTATCCTCTTCATGGACGAGTTCGACTTCGTCGCCAAGACGCGCTCCTCGGACGAACACGCCGCCATCAAGCGCGCCGTCAACACGCTGTTGAAGAGCATCGACGAGGTGTCGCTCATCCAGGACGACGTGCTGCTCATCGGCGCGACCAACCACCCCGACCAGCTGGACGCCGCCGCCTGGCGGCGGTTCGACGAGATCGTCAACTTCCCGAAGCCGGACCTCGGCATGCGTGCCGACATCCTCGGCATCGTCACCCGCCGGATGGACGTCGAGAACTTCGATCCCGTCGAACTGGCGGAGGCGACCGAGGGGCTCACCGGCAGCGACCTCCGGCTCGTGCTCCGGGAGGCCGTCCTCGACGCCCTGACCGAGGACCGGACGACGCTCACGCAGGCGGACCTCGTCGACGCCATCGAGGACTTCGAGGAGCGTGACAACCTCAAGAACATGGACATGATCGAGGGCGACGCCGACGCGCTGGTGGCGGGCGACGAAGCGGCCTCCGACGGCGGCCACGCCCACGATCACGACTGACCGAGGGGTTTAGGCCGCCGCCGCCCGTGAGTCGTGACGATGGAGGTCACGCTGCTGGGGACCGGCGACACGACGGGAACGCCGACGCCGAGCTGCGGCTGTGACACCTGCCGGACGGCCGTCGAGCGCGGCGTCGAACGGTCCCGCTTTTCGGTCCACGTCCGCAACGAGCGGACCGGCGAGTCGCTGCTCGTCGACGCCAGCCCCGACTTCCGCCGGCAGTTCCTCGCACACGACGTCGCGCTGCCGGATGCGGTCTGCATCAGCCACATCCACTTCGACCATCTGGACGGTCTCGGCAACGCCTACCGCCTGCTCGACCACTTGCCGGTGTTCGCGCCGGACGAGACCGACCCCGAGACCGGCGAGAGCGTCGCCGAGACCGTCGCCGACAGCTACAGTTACCTCGACGTCGTCACCGTCCGGCCGACGACGCCGTTCGAGGCCGTCGAGACCTGCGGGTTCGAGGTGACGTTCGTGCCGGTCGAGCACCCGCCGCTGGTCTGTTACGGCCTGCGGATCGAAGAGCCCGAAACCGACGCGACGTTGGCGCTGTCCGGCGACACCAGCTACGCCGTTCCGGACCGCTCGCGGGACGTCCTCCGGGGCGCGGACCTGCTTCTGGTCGACGGCATCGTCCCCGCCAAGCACTGCGAGTACCACCCGCTCGGCGGTGCCCACCCCGACGAGGCGGGCACCTACCGGACGTTCGGGACGAAGCACATGACCATCGAGGGTGCCCGCGCGCTCGCGGGGGAACTCGCCGCCGACGAGTACCGGCTGGTCCACCTGTCGCACTTCATCCCCGCCGGGGAGGCCTTCGACGACGACATGGCCGTCGACGGCGAGCGGTTCTCGCTGTAGGCGATCACTCGCCGTTGCCGGCGAAGCGGTCCAGCCCCGCCTGCCGGCGGCCGGCGCCGGCGGGGTCGGGGTCCCACTCGGTCCGCTCGGCGCGTGCCGCCTCGGGGTCGGCCGCCGGCGGGTCGGCCGGCTCGTGTCCGCCGCAGTTCGGGCCACACTCCCGGGCCGGGTCGACGAACCGACCCTTCCACGCGCAGTACGGCAGCGCGTCGTCCGGCCGGAACGGCGGGCCTTCGGCCTCGACGCGCTCGCAGGCCGGCAGTGACGACGGTCGCCACCCCTTGTCGTAGGCCCGCTCGGCGACCCGTCGCCGCAGGCGGGCCTTCTCGTCGGCGTCGACCGGCTCGACGTCGACGCGGGCGGGCCGTTCCTCCAGCACCGCCAGCCCGGGGTCGTCGGTCGGCAGCGGCGCCGCCGCCCGGACGACCTCGACGTCGCCGGTCTCGGGGTCGAACCGCCAGACGCCGACCGGATCCGGTAGCCGGTTGAGGTGGGCGCCGGTGACGTACGACGCCGTCACCAGCACCACCTCGTCGAACAGCCCCAAGGAGACGTCCTTCCGGAGCTGGAGCCGGAGGTCGCCCGGCCGGTCGAGGTCGGGCTTGTTCTCGAAGGCGCGCAGGCCGTCGAACCAGTCGGGATACCGGACGGCCTGCCGGACGTACCGGCGGCCGTTGCGGCGCTCGACCTCGAGGAAGCCGGCCTCGACGGCGCGGTCGACGACCGACCGGGCTCGCTCCGGCGGCAGGTCGACGACGTCCCGCCAGTGCCGCGCCCGGCCGACGCCGACGTCACCCTCGACGACCGCCGGCGGAATGGTCTCGGCGGCCATGGCGACGCGCTCGTCGAAGGCCGCTCCCGGACGAACCTCGACGACGTCGACCACGCGGGAGTGGGAGCCGAGCTGGCGGGCGACGACGCCGTCGCTGTCGGCCTCGAGGGCGGCACAGACCGCGAGTTCGAAGGCGAACTCCCGCACGGCTCCGGTCAGGGGGCGCTCGGTCAAAAAGCGGTCGGCTTCCGGGCGCAGCGCGTCACGGAAACGTTCCTACGCCCTGCTTTCCGCTCCACGAGTCGGTCGGGATAGGCTGTGTATGAAAGGAATGTACGAGTGAGCGTTTGACTCGGCGTGATGACCTCGAAAGCCCTCGCGGCGCTCGGGGCGCCGCGACTCGCTGCGCGCGCTCGCGCCGCTCGCGTGCTTGTTCCGGACGACTCCCTTCGGTCGTCGTCCGACGTTCGCCTCACTATGTTCGGCTCACCATCGTCGGGGCACCGCCGAGCGCCACTCGCCCTTTCAGTCCGTCAAGGACCGCCTGCCGAGAAGCCGGTCGCCTGGTGGACTGAAAGGGCGAGGCCTGCGTGGCGGCGGAGCCGCCACATTATAGGCGGTCGGCTACGCCGACCGCCCTGGTGGCGGCCGCTGTGTGGGCCCTATCCGAGCGCAGCGAGGATATCCCACATGGCTCGAAAGGCGCCTGCGGCGCCTCTCGTCATCCCGGAAGAGCTTCGCTCTTCCGTAGATCGCGGATCTCCGATCCGCTCACTCCCGAAAATCGGAGATTTTCGGAGACAGCGTGGCCCGCCACCCGGCCGAGGGCTTTCGAGGTGTTCACGTATTCCTTTTACCGGAATACGATTGAATCACCTGCACCACACGCAGACCCGTTCCAACGGACGACCTACTGCTTCGTCGAGTGGAATAGCTCGGCTCCGATTCTCCGACACCCGGGCGACCGCCGCTCCGAGAGCGATCGGACCGGACGAGCGGGCGGGTCGCCGCCTCCAGCGTCGTCGTGCGGCTTGCCGTAATGGGGTGCCGGCGGACACCGACCCGTGGCGGGTGCTCGCCGGTAGGAGACCCCGAGGACTCGTATCAGTCGTCGGCCGCGGCTTCGAGGGCGTGGCGCTCGGCGTCGACGACGGCCAGCTCCTCGTCGAGGACGACCTCGAGGCGCTCGCCGTCGAGTTCGACGTCGACGCGGAACCGCCAGGGGTCGTCGTTCAATACGGTGGTGTCGTCGTCGGCGACACACCACGGTAGCGTCCAGAACGGCACCGCGTTGAGGTCGACGCCGTGGTCGCGGTAGAAGGAGACCACCTCGGCGTCGTCGAGCAGCGAGATGCCGATCGTGGTGTCGGTCTCGTTCTCGCAGCGCCGACACCAGTGGGTGACGTCGACGGTCGCCTCGGCCTCGGAGTCGGCGTAGTCGACGGTCGTCTCCATGCGGCCGTTGCAGTCGGGACAGACCCCGTCGGCGGACAGACACAGCAGGTGCCGGACCCGCTGGTTGAACGCGTCCATCACCTCCGGCGCCGCAGTCGATGCAGTCGCCCTCGACGGCGAACGGCTCGAGTTCGGGATCCCGGTTCAGCGACCCCGATAGCACCGCCTGGATGACCGCCCGCCCGGGGCTCCGGAAGTCGTAGCCGTCGTCGGTCTTGGCGACGAACTGGCCCGTCAGCTTCTGGAGGTGGTAGTTGAACTGCGCGCTGTCGGCCATCCCCACCCGGCTCCGCAGGTCGGAGAAGGTGACGGGCCGCTCCGGGGCGGCCCACAGCGCCTCGAGGATGGCGAGTCGGGTCTCGTTGCCGACGACCGCGAACGCCTCCGCCGGCCCGAGACACTCCTCGCAGTCGAACAGCGAGGCCCGTTCCGCGTCGCTCATACCCGCTCCGACGGCCCCCAGCGGCTAATAGCTTGGCTGAAATTCGCTTGTGTAACCGTTACGTCACGTCGAGCGTCGGGCCGACCTCCCGGAGGTCGGAGACGACGGCGTCGGGCTCGCCCGCGAAGTCGTCCCAGGGGACCGTTCCGCGGTCGAGCCAGACCCCGGTCATGTCGGCGTGGCTCGCGCCGAGGACGTCGTAGAACAGCGCGCTGACGTGGGCGATGCGGTCGATCGGCGTCCCGGTCCGGGCGGCGGCGTGACGGTACAGTTCGGTCGCCGGTTTGAACGTCCCGACCTCGTCGGCGCTGATGGTGTCCGCGAGGTACCCGCCGATGCCGGCGTGGTCGACCATCGACGAAAGCATCTCGGGGTTGCCGTTCGAGAGGACGTACACGTCGACGCCGGCCTCCTCGAGTGCGCGAAGGCCGGCGCGGACGTCCTCGAAGACGGCCAGTTCGTGGTAGGTCTCGAGGACCGCCTCCCGCTCGGACTCGGGCAACTCGACGCCGTGAGCGGCGAGCGCGTGCTCCAGCGCCGCCCGGTTCAGCGCGTAGAAGGTGTCGTAGGCGTCGATTTCGTCGACGACGGTCGTGTACAGCAGCGACCGGGAGCGCCAGTGATTCGAGACGGGGTCGGGGTCCTCGACGACGTCGGAAAGCGCCGCCTCGACGGCCTCGACGTCGACGAGCGTGCTGTAGGAGTCGACGGTGACTGTCTCGGGGGGCATACGACGGGGTTGGGCCGCCAGCGGTTTATCGGTGAGGTCGGGTCCGTCAGCAGTGTTTACTTAAGATAGTTCGGTGTATTTCGGCAGTAACGAGGACGTATTCGAAAGCCCCCTCCCGCTCGCGGGCTGCGACTCACGGCTCGCTTCGCTCGCCGGCAGAGCAACGCTCTGCCGAGCCCTCGCTCGTTTCGCTCGCAAGGACGCCGTTCGCAACGTCGAGAGACCTCGCTCCCGCTCGGTCTCTCGCGACGCCTCGCTGCGCGCGGCCTGCGGCCGTGCGTGCGTCGGCTCGCTCCGCGAGCGGTCGGCCCCGTTCGATTTCCTACCCGATGAGGGCTGGTCGGCCGGCTCTCGTCTAACTAAACACCGCCGGTCTGCTCCCGTCGACGGCGGGTCCGCGAGGCGGCGAGGCGACGGCCTCGCGGCGGCGCGACGACACGGAAAAAGCGGAAGCGTTATCACCGCCACGGCAGGATTTACACGTCATTACTACATGACGACGAATCACCGACAACCGGAGGTG
>PXSC01000009.1 GCA_003023535.1 Halobacteriales archaeon QS_9_70_65
GTCAAGCCGTCCGGACTGTTCGCAGGGAGGACGACGGCATGAGCGTCGGCGACAGCGTTCCGGACCGCGTCTCCGCGGTCGGGAGCAGCGACCCGGCGAAGATCATCGGGCTGCTGGCCGTCATCTACGCGGTGTATCTGGTCGCCGGCAGCGTCGCCGGGGTCAATCCCGTGTCGAACCTGACGTCGCTGACCAGATGGATCGGCCTGTTCGCCATCGCCGCGCTCGCGCTGAACCTCCACTGGGGGTACACCGGTCTGTTCAACATCGGCGTCGTCGGATTCATGGGCGTCGGCGTCTACGTGACGGCGATCGTCTCCAAGGACCCGGTGGCGGCCGGAGGCAGCGGTGCGGTCGGCGGGGCGACCGGCGGGCTCGGGCTCCCGCTTCCGATCGGCATGCTGGCCGGTGCGGTCGCGGCGGCGCTGTTCGGCCTGCTCGTCGCGCTGCCGGCGCTCCGGCTGCGGGCCGACTACCTCGCCATCGTCACCATCGCCGTCAGCGAAATCTTCCGGTTGTCGGTCCGGAATGGAAACATCGCGTCCTTCGACGTCGGCGGCCTGTCCGTCGGGTTCGGCGGCGGCGACGGACTCCAGCTCGACTGGGGCAGCGAGGTCGAACTCCTCTTCGATACCCTGATGCTCGGCGGGGTCTACGACAGCCTCACCGTGACCGCGGAGCGGCTGATCGGCAGTCCGGTCGCCGTCGACCGAATCGGATACGCGCTGATACTGCTCGCCTTCATGATAGGGTACTACGCGCTGCTGCGGCGGATAGGCAACTCGCCGTTCGGGCGCGTCCTGAAGGCCATCCGCGAGGACGAGGAGGCGACCAACTCCCTCGGCAAGGACACCGACCGGTTCAAGATCATCGTGTTCATGATCGGCTGCGGGCTGATGGGGCTGCTGGGGGTGCTCTGGTTCATGAACGCCGGGGGCGGCGGCGGCTCGGTCAACCCCACGCAGTTCCGCCCGGACACGACGTTCTACATCTGGGTGGCGCTGATAATCGGCGGTGCCGGCTCCAACGCCGGCAGCGTGATGGGCGGGGCGCTGTTCGCCGCCGTTCTCTACCGCGGGCCACGGTTCCTGCAGACCGTCATCGACAAGCTGACCGAAACGGACCTGGGTAGCTTCGCGCGCCGGACCGGATTCGGCGAGGCGATGGCGCCCATCACCGGGAGCTTCGACCCCATCCCGCTGCTGCTCTACACCGTCACCAAGCTCCAGAGTCTCCAGCTGCTCATCATGGGGCTGGTCATCATCTACCTGATGCACAATCGCCCGCAGGGGCTGCTCGGCCACCGGAAGGAGCAGGCCGCCGCCATCTCGCTGTCGCGGCCGGACCGCCGGTCGGGCGGCGACCGCGCGGTCGCTGCCGACGGAGGTGTCGAGGATGAGTGACACGGACATCGACCCGCCGGAGGAGGCGGTCCAGGCGAACGTTCCCGAGGATGTCGACGTCGACTACGAGGAGGCCGAAACACAGGACTCGGCCGCCGAGGAGGCCGCAAAGCACGTTCCCGAGGCCATCCCGCTGCAGGTGGAGAACCTGAGCAAGCGGTTCGGCGGGCTGACGGCCGTCGACGGCGCCTCCTTCGAGGTCGAACAGGGGCGAGGACATCACCGGGCTCGCCCCCCACCAGATCGCCGACCGGGGGCTCGCCCGGACGTTCCAGATCGCCCGCGAACTCGGCGAGATGACCGTTCTCGAGAACCTGATGCTGGCGCCGACCCACCAGCGCGGCGAGTCGCTGTGGCGGAGCGTCCTGCCGTTCACCCGCGGGTCGGTCGTCGAAGAGGAAGCGGAGGTGCTCGAGGATGTCTGGGAGACCCTGGATTTCTTCGACATCGACCATCTCGCCGACGAGTACGCGGGCAACCTCTCCGGCGGCCAACGGAAGCTGCTGGAGCTGGCGCGCGTGCTGTTGACCGACCCCGACGTGCTCCTGCTGGACGAGCCGTTCGCCGGCGTCAACCCGTCGCTGGAGGAGCGACTCTTGGAGCACCTCCACGAGCTCCGCGAACAGGGCTACACCTTCCTCATCGTCGAACACGACATGGACCTCATCATGGACAACTGCGAACGCGTCATCGTGATGCACCAGGGCAGCGTCCTCACCGAGGGGACGCCGGAAGACGTCAAGGCCGACGAGCGCGTCCTCGAGGCGTATCTCGGCGGGGAGGTCGAGACGTGAGCGCCGAGACGGACGCCACGAGCGGCGCCGCCACCGAGATCGACCGGTGGTCGGAGTCGCTGCTGCAGGTGCGGAGCCTCGACGCCGGCTACGGCGACCTCCAGATCCTCACCGACGTCGATCTCGACGTCCGGGACGGCGAGTACGTCACCATCGTCGGCCCGAACGGCGCCGGCAAGTCGACGGTGATGAAGTCCGTCTTCGGGCTCACCTCCCACATGGGCGGGACGGTGACGTTCGACGGGACCGATATCACCGGGATGCCGCCCGACGAGATCATCTACGAGGGGCTCGGCTACGTCCCGCAAAACGAGAACATCTTCGACTCGCTGTCGGTTCGGGAGAACCTCGAGATGGGCGCGTACATCCTCGACGAGGTGCCGGACGACGCCCTCGAGGAGGTGTTCCGGCGGTTTCCCATCCTCGAAGAGCGGGAAAACCAGACGGCCGGCACCATGAGCGGCGGCCAGCGGCAGATGCTCGCGATGGGGCGGGCGCTGATGCTGTCGCCCGACATGCTGCTGCTCGACGAGCCGTCGGCGGGGCTGGCGCCGGACCTCGTCGACGAGATGTTCGAGAAGGTCGACGAGATCAACGACTCCGGGACGGCCATCCTGATGGTCGAGCAGAACGCCAAGGAAGCGCTGCGCCGTTGCGACCGCGGCTACGTTCTCGTCGACGGCCAGAACCGCTACGAGGACAGCGGAATCGCCCTGCTGGACGACGAGCAGGTCAGACGCGACTTCCTCGGCGGCTGACGGCGACACCGCGCGTTCCCGGCGCGGCTCTTTCGACGTGCCT
Organism: Halobacteriales archaeon QS_9_70_65; assembly: GCA_003023535.1. Next base: position 2,999 of record PXSC01000009.1, read on the forward strand.
CCGGCCGGCCGTCGGTACGTTCGAATGAAAGATCGGATTCGCGGCTCAGCCGCTGAGCGCCGACTCGATCGTGGATCCGTACGACGACCCGCCCTGTGCGTAGGCGTTCTGACTGAGCACCTCGCCGTCGAACTGCTCGGCGAACTGGTTGTTGAGCTGCTGGCCGTAGTCGTTGTCGACGTACAGCGTCGACGAGGTTGGTCACCGAGATGGCGGTCGAAGACGGCGAGCAGCCGACGGCCTCGTTCGGCGCGAGAACGCCGTCGGAAACGGGGACGTTGACGCCGGAGGAGGCGGTCCCACAGACCATCGGGATGCCCTGACTGACGAGTCGCTGTGCGGCCTCGGTGCCGGCGTTCGAGCGGGTCTCGGTGTCCTCGACGGTCGAGTTGACCTCGAAGTCGACGTCGGCTTCGTTGACCTCGAGGGCGGCCATCTCGGCGGCCTGCACCATCGGCCCGCCCACGGACGCGAGATTACCGGAGGTCGGCAGCAGGATGCCGAGTTCGACCGTCCGGCCCGAGTCGCTGCCGGGAATCTCGTCGGCCGAGGGGCCGGCGCCGTCGGGGTTATCGCCTTCGAAGGACTGGGTGTCGGCGACCGAGGTGGACTGGTTGTCCTGGCCGTCGAACTCCCAGATGTCGTAGGCTGCGTTGGCCGGGTCGCCCGCCTCGTTGAAGTTGACGTCCGAGGAGGCGCCCTGGTAGTTGACCTGCTCGCCGTTGGCGGCCAGCTCGACGCCCTCGACGAAGTTGTCG
>PXSC01000010.1 GCA_003023535.1 Halobacteriales archaeon QS_9_70_65
CACCCGACCGTCCAGCCCGACGACCGGGGCGTCGGCGTGGGCCGCCGCGGCCTCCGGTGTCGTCGAGAGGGCGACCGTCCCCGACAGCGTCCGGTTCGGAAGCCTCGCCGTCGACGTGCCGTCGGTCAGCGTCCAGCCGGTCGTGTTCGTCGCCCGCGGGAACCGGACGAGGACGAACTCGCCGGGGTCGCCGCGCTCGACGGGGTCGGGGTAGACGACGACGAGCGTCGCATTCGCCGTGTTCGACGCGTCCGTCGCGTCCGTCGCGTTCGAGCTGTCACTCGCGGCCACGGCGACGCCCGGAGCGGCCGCAACGGTGACGAGTACGACGGCGAGCACGGCGACGAGTGGACGGGAGCGCACACGGCGGGCTGGTCCCGTCCCGGTACAAGAATCTGTGGTCGGCCTGCGTGGCGGTGTTCAGACAAGCAGTTGCCGGCCGACAAACCCCGCTGAATGGGACCGAAAGGGACCGGGCTCCCGGCCAGCCCGAACGTCCGCGGCGCTATGCGCCGCGAGCTCGGGAGAGCGTCGCTCTCCCGGCGACGCAAGCGAAGAGGGGGCCGTCGGCTCCCTCAGGTAGTCGGGCATTGCCCGACGACAGAGAGGGATCGAAGATCCCTCGGGCCGCCGGCGTGGCGGCGTAGCCGTGGTCGGAGAGAGCGACGCTCTCTCGTCATCTGCTCACGGGCGGCTCCGCCGCCCGTTCGCACGGTCCGCGGGACTCGATGAGTCCCGCGCATATCACGAACGGCGCGAAGCGCCTTTCGAACGACCACGGAACAGGGTGCCGGCGGCGCCGGCACCCCGCGCGGCAGGGCTGCGCGAGAAAACCGCAGGATGGAGTCCGAGGACCGTGGGTCGGTGATTGTCGGAGACAGCGAGGCCGATCGATCGAAGGGAGGGAGGCCTCGAGGCGGAGCGGCGTCCTCGCGAGTGACGCGAGCGCTCGGCAGAGCGTCGCGCTGCCGGTGACCGCAGGGAGCCGCGGAACATCGTTCGGAAGACCGCCAGTCGTCCGTGATCACGAACCTCTTCGATTGTCGGACGACAGCGAGGCGCGGCGGCCGAGAGCCCGGGGGCTTTCGAAATCCTCCTTGCCCGTACTCCAACTTCACGTCTCTTATCTGAACACTAACGTAGAACGAATCACCCTCTCGCGGCCGACAGAATCAGCCTTCGCCGGTTATGGAGCCGACTCCAGCCCGGGGTCGCCGGACGGCGCGTTCGAGACCGCCCGCCAGCAACGCGAGCGCGAACACCGCGACCCATCCGACGAGGTAGACGCCCAGAGGCGATATCAGGTCCGCCTGCCCCGGGTCTCCGGCGGCCTCGAACCAGAGCGCGGCACCGAACGGGACGAACACCACGACGGCGGGCGAAATCAGCCCCCATCGGTCGTACGCGTAGACCGGAGTGGCGCCGAGTAGGAACACGCCCGGATACATCGCACCGAAGAGCAGCTGTGCGTCCGGCGGTGCCTCGAGTAATTGGTACGGAACCACCTCGAGCGTGAACGCTCCGCGCACCCAGTTCGTGGCGTTCAGCGCGACCATCAAGAAGACGAGCCCGGAGGCTGCTGCGAGGGCTGCTCGTCGCACGCGTCGGTCCACGCAGGGAACCTACAAATACGTGTCGCGGGGAGTGGAAACGAACGCCGCGAGTCGCGGCGTCAGAAGCGGAACGGCACCGTGTCCGGAACGTCGGCGGTCAGGCGACGGTCGCCTCGCGGGCCTTCTCGGCCTCGGCCTGGACGGTGTAGGCGCGGTCGTCGTCGTGTTCGGCGGCGGCCTCCAGCGCGCGCTCGGTGCCGATCTGCACCAGCGCCCACGCCGCGGAGGCGCGGACCTCCGTGGGCTCGGAGTCGTCGTCGAGGACGTCCGAGAGCGGCTCGATCGCGCGGGTGTCGCCGATGAGCCCCAGCGCGCGGGCGGCCTGCGAGCGGACGCCCGGTGCCTCGTCGGCCAGGGCGACGGCGACGGCTCCGGTGGCCTCGTGGCTGCCGATCTCGCCGAGCGCCCGCAGCGTCACCTTCTGCAGCGGCGGGTTGCCGCCGTCGACGAACTCCACGAGCGTGTCGACGGCCCGCTCGTCGCCGATCTTGCCCAGGACCTCGATCTCCGGCCGGTTGCGCTTCTGGGCGGCCTGGTGTATCGGCTCGAAGGCCTCCGCCGGGCCGAGCCGCCGGAGGGCGTCGACGCAGTTTTCCTGCATGAACTCCGAGTCGAAGGCCTCGTAGGCGAGGACGATCCGCTCGGGGTCGTTTTCGGCCTCGGCGATGCGGACGACGTTCAGCTCCGGCGGGAAGTCCTTGCGGTTCTCGCCGGTGATCCGGTCGTAGAACCCCTGCCTCGTCGGGATCGAGGCCGGCCGCGACGGTCGCCTCGCCGACGGCCTCGACGGCGTCGGCGTGGGCCTCGAGGTCGCCGTCGGCGGCGAACGTCTCGTCCAGTTCCGTCTCGGCGGCCTCCAGCAGCGTCTCGACGGCCGCCCGGACGTCGGGGTCGCCGTCCTCGGTCCAGCGGGTCTCTCGGACCGTCGCGGCGGCGTCCGCGAGCTTCCTCTCGACGTCTTCGGCGTACGGCCCGCGGGCGGTCTCCAGCTCCTCCCGCAGGTCGTCGGTCCGCGATTCCAGCTCCTCGACCGCCTCGACCGGCTCGTCCTCGTCGTCCTCGTCGCCGTCGTCCGGTCCGAGGTCCGCGTCCTCGAGGTCGTCGGCGGTGGCCTCCAGCGTCGCCTCGACGTCGTCGAGGTCGGCTTCGGTCTCGGCGGCCCCGAGGGTCGACTCGACGTCGTCGAGCCGGTCGGCCAGCGAGTCGGCGGTCACCTCCGGCGCGGGCACGTCTTCGGTGTCGGCGCCGTCGGCGGCCTCGTCGGGCGTCTCCGCGCTTTCGTCGTCCCCGTCGGTCATGTCCGACACTCCGGCGGAGCAGGTCAAGAGCGTTTTCATTCGCAGGACGTGCCCGGTCGGCACCGGAGACGGCACGGCCGGTCAGCCGTCCCGCCAGTAGACGAACGGCGCGAGCAGGAGGTACCCGACGGCGAACAGCAACAGCGACCGGGGGAACACCCGGCCGCCCACCTCCGGGAACAGCACGGCGAGCGCCTGCAGCCCGCCCAGCACCAGCGCGTCCCGGGCGTACAGCTCCGGGTACGTGACGGGCGCGACCATCAGATACGTGAAGACGGCGACGGCGGCCAGCAGCACGGGCGGGTCGGTGATCCCCGCCAGGTACGCCACCGCGAGGATGGTCGCCGCCAGCGTCGTCTGGACGCCCTCCGTCTCCTCGGCGTGGCGGTCCTCGAGCATGTAGAAGCCGAGTCGGACGACGGCCATCGCGACGAACATGGTGGGAACGCCGACGGCGACGGCCGTCGCGGCGGGCGAGCCGTCCGTCCCGGTGCGGGCGACGGCGTGGACGAGCACCGCCGGCGCGACGCCGAAGGAGGCGACGTCGGCCAGGGAGTCGAGGTGGTCGCCGACCGGCGTCCCGCCCCGTGTTCGGGCGACGACGCCGTCGAGGCCGTCGGCGATGGCCGCCAGCAGGACGAGCCGGGCGGCGAGCGTCGGGTCGGCGGCGGCGACGGCCGCGGCGGCGAACCCCAGCGCCGCGTTGGCGACGGTGACGGCGTCGGCCAGCCCCAACTGCCCCAGGAAACGCGGCTGCATACTCTGTCTCGTCGGTCGGCAACGGCCGTCTTAGTAGGTTCGCTTCCACCCGCGACCGGGGGGCATATGTCCGTCGAACCCCCAGCGGACGTATGGATCGACGTGCGTTCCTCGCGACCGCCGGCGCGGCGGCGCTGTCGCCCGTCGCCGGCTGTCTGGACGGCGGCCTCTCGGAGTCGGAGTACGACGTCGGGATGTCCGCCAACGCCTTCCTGCCGGACGGCCACGAGGTCGCCGTCGGCGAGACGGTCGTCTGGGGCAACAACGGCTCCCGGAAGCACACCGTCACCGCCTACGAGAGTGCGATCCCCGAGGGGGCGGCGTTCTTCGCCTCCGGCGGGTTCGAGACGACGACCGCCGCCCGCGAGGCCTGGAAGGACACCGGCGCGGGCAACGTCGCCCCCGGCGAGACGTTCGCACATACCTTCGAGACGCCCGGCAGCTACGGCTACCTCTGTATCCCGCACGAGCCGAAGGGAATGGTCGGCGTCGTCGAGGTGTCGGAGTGACCCGGACGCATACTGCCGGCTGTAACGTTTTCGACCCGCGGTGCCCCGGAGCGACCTCTATCGACCGGCCACTGTCGAATATCTCGAACTGATTTTCGGTAATTACGGCCGGCAGTATCAGCCCTCGTCGACGTCGACGTCGCTCTCGTCGACGTCGACCGTGGCGGCCTCCTCGGCGGCGACCTCCTCGGGACGGGCCTCCAGGCGGGTCTTCTGGACCTCCACCCGCCGGAGCGGGTAGATGGTCTTGGCCTCGCCGTAGATGGCCGACGAGAGCCGGCCCTCGACGATGCTGTCGATGAGCCCCTCGAAGGTGCGCTCGTCGGCGGCCTCCTCGACCATCTCGACCATCGTCTCCCGGATGGCCTGCTCCTGGCTGCGGTCGGCCGACTTCGTCGTGTAGGCGACCGGCTGGACCTGCAGCCGGTAGTCGTCGGTCGTCAGCAGGGTGACGAAGGCGTCGACCTTCGAGGTGCCGCGCCGGGTGAGACTCCGCAGGTAGTCGCGGGTGAGCTCGTGCTGGACGAACTCCGTGTAGGCGGCGTCGCTGCCGACGTCCGTCACCTGGAAGGTCAGCTTCGTGTTGTTCTCGCTGGGGTCGTCCTCCAGCTCGCCGAGGGTCGTCTCGACGGTCCGGTCGTGAACCTGCTCGACCTCGTCGGCGGGTGTCTCACCGAGTTCGGCCCGGTCGAAGATCTCCGGCGCCATCACGGTGTACCATCGCTTCTCCTGTGACTGCTTCGAGACTGATCGTTCGCTCATGGTTGAATCGTGGTGTCGGTTACTCGCTGTGCGACCTGCAGGTTCGTCACGTAGTCGTCGACGGTCGTCCGGAGGCCGCCGGTCGAGTCGCGCTCGATCGTCGTCACGACCGTCCGGCCGTCGACGTGGGTCGACATCTCCGCGGTGTTGTCCGGCCGGAGCGCCGCGGCGACCACCCCGGGACGGTCGTGTGCCGTCCGGACCGTCGCCCGTCTCATCGCCGGGTCGCCTCCCTGTAGGCGTCGAGGTAGTCGGCGGCGGTGCCGTCGAACGTCGCCGTGCCGCGGCCCTCGCGGACGACCGCCCGGCCGTCCAGCGCCGCGGCCGCCGCCTCGAACGGGGCCGCGACGGTCGTCTCGGCGGCGACGGCCGCCCGGCCGTCGGCCGCCACGAGGGCGACCGGCTCCGGTGACCGGTAGCCGAGACAGAGCCGCGCGACCGTCCCGAGCGGGGCGTCGTCGTCGACGCGGGCGACGTAGAAGCCGTCGTAGCGGCCGGCGTCGGCCGCCCGCAGCGCCGCGTGGGCCCGGTGACCGTGCTCACGCCACGTCTCCAGCGCCGTCGTCTCGACGTCCCGGCCCAGCGCCAGCGCGAGGCCGACGCCGGGGCGGTCGGCCGCGACCGCCCCGAGGACGTCGGCGTAGCCGCCGAGCGTCTCGAAGCGGTCGCAATCGTACGGCCGCAGCGCCTCCCGGACCGTCTCGGCGGCCCGCGGGACGGCGTCGTCGGGCTCGACGGCCGCCAGCGCGACCAGCGAGGCGACCTCGCGGCCGCCCCCGCTCCCGTCGCCGTCGAGGCCCTCCAGCGCCGCCGCGGCGGCCTCGCGGTCGCCGGAGAACTCCGCGTGGATCAGCGTCGAGGCCGATAGGTCGGCACGGTCGTCGGTCGGCAGCGCGACGCCGGGACGCCGTTCGAGGTCCGGCGTCTCGGGCGGCCGACCCGACGGCTCGGCGCCGGCCGCCCGGGCGCCCGCCAGCGCGAGGACGGGATCGACGGCGTCGGCGGCGAGTTCGCGGGCGGCCTCTGCGGCCGCGGGCGCCAGCGGCGGTGCCGACAGCGCGACGTCGGCGCCGGCCGAGGCGTGTCCGACGGCGACCGTACGGTCGGCGTCCGTCGCCGGCGGCTCCGGGACGGCGTCGACGGCCGCCTGGTACGGCGTCTCCGTCGCCTCCAGCGCCCGGATCAGCAGCCCCGTCGCCGCCAGGGCGTCGCCGTCGGCCGTCGCCGCGAGCCGGACGAAGCCGGCCTCGCGGATGGCCGCGGCTACCGCCGCGGGCCCGGAGGCGTCCTCGCTGCGACGACCGGCGGCCGACATCGGCTACTCCAGCAGCTCCCTTGCCTCGTCGTACTCGTAGGTGAACGCCTCGTCGAGCTCGTCGCCCCGGTAGTAGTCGACGAGCCGGCGGATCTTCGATTCGGTGTTCTGCAGGGCGCGCTTGTTCTGGGCGTCGCCGGGATTGTCGTCCATGTGATCGCGGAGCCGGACGGCCCGTTCCATCAGGTTCCGGAGGTCCTCGGGGAGGTCGGCGGCGGCGTCGTGTGCCTCGAGAATCTCGGTGACCTTCTTGCCCGTCGCCAGCTTGACGTCCGGGATCGGCGTCCCCTGGACGCCCTCGTCGCGCAGCTCGAGGCCGATCTGACTCGGGTCGTGGCCGGCTTCGGCCAGCTCGACGACCCGCTCCTCGATGGCCTCCGTGTCCACGTCGCTCCACTCCGGCGGCTCGTCTGCCGCGGGCCGGTCCGACCCGGACGACCCCCGGCGGCGTGAGTGCATTCGTGCCATGGTCTCGGTTGGAACAGCACCGACCGCTGTAGTCGGCGTCGTCTCACCGTCGGCGATGCGACGCCAGCACTACCGCAATCCCGAGCCGACCAAGCGGCCGGCGAGTCAGATTTGCGGTCGTGCGGTTCCCACCGATACTGGACACCTCGCGCACAAAACCGTTTCTATCTGGCACTGAAAGCCGTTGTCGCGCCGCTTCCGGCGTCGTCGCCCGGCGTACGGACGGCTCCGGAGGGGTTCGGACGGCTCCGGTCCGCTCCCCCGCGGCGTCGAGGTGGAGATGTACGGAGACGTACCCCGTCGGGCGCGGTAGTTATTTACCACGGGAGCGTCACGCCGCCGATATGACTCTGCTTCAGGCGGCGGGCGTGCCGGCGTCGCTGTTCACGCCGTCGGTGGTGTTTGTCGGGCTGGCGCTGCTGTTGCTCGGGGCGCTGCTGCTCGGGCTCCGGCTCCGGGCGTAGCGGTGTCGTGCGCTCGGTGGTCCGCCGTGTGGCGCGGCCGTCGTCCGATACGGAACGGCTAAACGCCGGCGGCGAGAACGGCCCGACGTGACCGTCGCCGCCGAGCGCATCGAACGGCTCCAGGACCTCGCCCGGGCGGCGGCCCGCGACGGCGAGGACGACCGCGCGCGGCGGTACGTCCGGCGGGCCCGCCGTATCGCCGAGCGGAACCGACTGCCGCTGCCGGAGCGGTTCAAGTGGTTCAGCTGCGACGCCTGCGACGCCTACCTGGTGCCGGGCCGGAACGCCCGCGTCCGGACCCGGTCAGGCAACGTCGTCGTCTCCTGCAACTGCGGGGAGCTGGCGCGGCACCCGTACTGACCCGGTGTGTCACCCTTTTCATTCCCCGCCCCCAACTCGGCGGCATGACCGACCGAACGCCGCACGAGCGGGCCCACGACGTCGACGTGACGGTGTGGGTCGGAAAGGCGGGTATCGACGCCGTCGTCGACGAGCTGTCCGACCAGCTCGACGACCGCGGACCGGTGAAGGCGAAGTTCCTCCGGGCGGCCCGCGGCGGCACCACGACCGAGGAGCTGGCCGCCGACCTCGCCGACCGAGTCGGCGCCGAGGTCGTCGAGACGCGCGGCCATACGGCGGTGTTCTTCCGGTGATACTTCAGCAGGCCGAGGCCGCGAACGCTTCGAGTGTCGTCGGCAAGTTCCTCGTGGAGTACGTCGGCCTCTCGCCGGCCTTCGCCGACCCCATCGGCTACGCCGCACAGGGCGTCGTCGCGTTCGTCCTCCTGTACCTCGTAGGGAAGACCGCGGTACTTCCGCTGGCCAGTCGCGCGATGGACCGTCGGGGGCTGGACACCAACGCCAAGAAACCGCTCCAAAGGATCGCGCTCATCGCGGTGCTGTTCGTGGCGCTGGCGGTTTCCTTCGGGGCGGCCGGCCGGGGAAGTCTCCTCACCTCGCTGGCGACGGTCGCCGCCGCGGCCACGCTCGCGATCGGGTTCGCGCTGCAGGTCGTCCTGCAGAACTTCGTCGCCGGCGTCTTCATCTTCGCCGAGAGGCCGTTTCGCATCGGCGACTGGATCAAGTGGAGCGACGGCGAGGGCGTCGTCGAGGACATCAGCCTCCGGGTCACCCGCGTGCGGTCGTTCGACAACGAGTTGCTCACGGTGCCGAACTCCCAGCTGACCGACAACGTCCTGACGAACCCCGTCGACGCCGACAAGCTCCGCGTGAAGTTCGTCTTCGGCATCGGCTACGACGACGACATCGAGCGGGCGACCGACATCATCCTTGAGGAGGCGACGGCCCACGACGACGTCATGGACGACCCCGCGCCCTCCGTCCGACTGACCGAACTCGGCGGCTCCTCGGTCGGTCTGCAGTCCCGGATCTGGATCGCCGAACCCTCGCGGGCCGACTTCGTGTCGATTCGCGGCGAGTACGTCACCGCGGTGAAGCGGCGCTTCGACGAGGAGGGCATCGACATTCCCTATCCGCACCGCACGCTCACCGGCGGCATCGAGTTCGCCGACGGGCCGGTCGCGGCCGACGCCGGCGGCGAGACGGCGGCCGCCGAGGACTGACCATGCTCCGGCGACGGGTCGGGTCCCGATCTCCCGGTCGCCGCCCGAGCCGAAAGGTACATATCGAAGACCCCGCAAGTCCAGAGTGGACTAGGTCGGGCGGTTAGGCCCCGCTCGTCACCCGCGCTATGGTCTTCAGCGGGGGCCGAATCCGGGGTTCGTCTGGCCCGACCAGTGCGGGCCCCGCAAGCCAACGTCGAAGCCTCGTCCTGCGAGGGCAGCGGTCCCCGGTTCGGCGTCTGCAGGGACGCCCGACCGGCGTTAACCGCGGGTAATCCGCCAGGCACGGAAGTGAGCAGCGGACCCGCGGACAGCTGTCGCCCGCAGGGTCGCGGGGTGGAGGAGGCACGCGGGACTCCCCGTGCTGGAACGGACAGGCAACCCCCGGCGTCCGTTCACTCATCCCGAACTTTTTGCACGGCGAGCCTCCGGCTCGCCGACAAAAATCCATGCGAATCGCCGAAGGCGATTCGCCGGATGACGAGAGGCGCCGTCGGCGCCTCTCGAACCACTTCGATGAAAAATAGCTCCCTCCTCCAGCCGCCTCGCGCCTGCGGCGCTCGGCGTCAGTCGTCGGTCGCTACCGGACGCTCGCTCCGCTCGCGTCCAGCGAGAACATCTCCACACATCAGAATCCTCGTCGTGTCAAGTAGCTTGTCAAGAGTCAACTCGACGCACGACCGTGGGGTTCTTGATCACGCTCGTTCGCCAGCATACGCCGAGCGTAGCGAGGCGTTTCACCGCGCGAGCGGCGAGCCGCGACCGCAGGGAGCGTCTCGCCTGCGAGCGCGGGACCAAGGGCCGATCATAGGGAGGCCCGCAGTGTTTTTTTCATCGAAGTTTTTGCCGGCGCGCCGCAGGCGCGCCGTGCAAAAAGTTCGGGTTAAAAGACTCGCAGCGCCCGGCCGTACCAGACGCTGGCGGCCGGCAGCAGCGCGCCGGCAGCGGCCAGTAGCCAGCGGTGGTACTCGATGACGACGCCGGTCGTCAGCGGCCCGACGAGCGGCTCGGCCGTCGTCAGCTGTAGCGGCACCTCGCCCGGGACGGTGACGGCCCACACCCCGAGGACGATCGTCACCGCCAGTCCGAGGCCGACGCCGACGCCGGCGGCCGTCTCGGGAGCGGTGCGCTCCTCGCGGCCGGCGGCGAAGACGACGACGGCCACCAGCGCGAACAGCCCGCCGACCCACGGCGACAGCGCGCCGGCGCCGTAGTAGCTGCCGGCGTCGCCGTCGACGACCGCGTACGGCACGAGCAGCAGCCCGACCACCACGAGCGAGGCGACGATGCCGAGCGTCGGGGCCAGTCGGCGGCTCTCCATGGCCGACGGTCGGGGCCGGGGCGTCTTAACCGGGCCGGATCCGGCCCGCCGGCCACCGCAAGGCACACCTATGCCGGCGTCGAAGCCGCCGGTATGCCACTGGGAGGCGCGACGAAGAAAATACAGAAGCTCCTCGACACGGCCGAGGAACTGTACAACCGGATCGTCGAGCTCCGCGAACAGGTGATGGAGGTCCGCGAGACCGTCCAGGAGACGAACGAACGGATGGCGGTGCTGGAGAACCGCATCAGCCAGCAGGGAGCGATCCTCGAGGCGCTGGCCGAACACGAGGACATCGACGTCGACGAGCTGGTCACGGAAGTCGCCATCGAGGAAGCCGAACCGGCCGAGGGGGCCGACCCGGCCGAAGGGGCCGGATCGGCCGAGCGGGACGAGCAAGACGAGCAGGTCGACGACACGGGGGCGGAGACGGCGGCCGACGGCAGCGCCGTCCCGGACGCCGAGGCCGGCGACGAGGGCTGACTACGACAGTCGGCGGTACTCGACCTTCAGACAGCGGTCCTCGACGTACCGGCGCCCGGCGGCCTCGACGCGCTCGCCGGCCGCGGGGTCGCGGATGCCCTGCTGGGTCCAGACGGCCTCGACGTCGTCGCGTTCGAGCGCCTCGTCGACGATTCCGGCCACCTCCTCGCTGGGCCGGAACACGTCCACGATGTCGACGTTGGCCTCCACGTCGGCCAGCGAGTCGTACGCCTCCCGGCCGAGCACCTCGTCGGCGTGGGGGTTGACCGGGACGACCTCGTAGCCCTGTTCCTGCATGAACCGCGAGACGTCGTGGGCGGCCTTCCCCGGCGTCGACGAGCAGCCGACGACGGCGATGGCGTCCAGCGCGAGCAGGTCGCGGAGTTCGGCGTCGTTGTCAACCGGCATACGGTCTCCTACGGCGCAGCGGCTTCAAAAAGCCTCCCGCGGCGTTCGCCGACGCTTACAGGACCACGGCGGCGCGCCCGGCGACGAAAGCGATCGCCGCCGCGAACATCGACGTCTTGAGCCACCGCTGGCCGGTCGCCGGCGCCCCGAAGGAGCGGTACATCGCTGCCAGCATCCCCGCGACGGCGGGCGCCAGCACCGCGAGATACGGCGGCCCGAAGGTGCCGCGCAGATACGGAACGGGGCTGGCGACGACGGCCGCGACGACGAAGACGGCCGCGACCGCCAGCGCCCGCTGCCGTCCGAGGACGATGGGCAGCGTCCGCAGCCCCTCCTCGCGGTCGCCGGCGACGTCCTCGACGTCCTTGACGATCTCGCGGGCCATCGTCGCGCTGGCCGCCAGCGCGAACAGCGCCAGCACGGACGCGCCGAGGTGCTCGCCGACGGCGAGTACGGCCTCGAGGGGGGCTACGGGAACGTCGCCGAGGTCGCCGCCGACGGCCGCCGCGCCGTAGAGGAACGTGCTGCCGGTCAGTGCGCCCACGAGCAGGTTCCCGACGCCCGGCCGAACAGCAGCCCGCTGAACGCCAGCGCCGCCCGCGGCGACACCGCCCCGCGCGGAATCGGCCGGTCGGGCCGGTTGACGGCGTCGATCTCGCGGTCGAAGTAGTCGTTGACGGCGTTGCCGCCGCCGGTCGCCAGCACCGTCGCGGCGACGGCCGCCGCCGCCTCCAGCGGTGCCGACAGCCCGCCGGCGACGAAGGCCCCGATGAACGTCAGCGCGCCCGCCGCGGCGGCGTTGCCCGGCCGGGTCAACTCCAGGAACCCGCGCGCCTGCTCCATACCGTCGGCTCCCGCCGCCGCCGCTTGAAGGCTCCGGAACCCCGGCGGAATGGACAGCGTTAAACCCGAAAGCCGGCTACGGGTGTGCGAGGGCGCTTAGCTCAGTCTGGACAGAGTACTTGGCTTCGGACCAAGCTGCCGCGGGTTCAAATCCTGCAGCGCCCATTCCTTCTCGGAACAACCCGAATTCACGAGACAGTGACAGGGTATCCATAGAGGAACCCTAAGACTGCTTGCAGATTTCGTTCCGCCGCGGAACGCCCCCTGACGCCGTTACGCGAGCTCTAAATTCATTCACGGTAGAACCAGAGTTAAACTTGGTGAGGCGTCTGACAGAGTCATAAGCACAGCTTCGGGCCTATCTGGATTTTCGGACTAGCCACGTTCCACTCCGGATGCTCAGCCGTTGTCGGTCATCGCAATCCCTTCGATTGAACCGATGTGAACAATAATAACCTACCTAACCACAAGTATTAGAATGGTATGGTCTGGATTGGTTCTATGCTTTGTCACTCAACCGACCCCGCTCAGGGTGGGCCACACTTTTCACCCTTTTTGCTGTCAAGAGGCGCTGTGGAGGGAGAAGTGATGCGATGAGGGTGCTAATTGACTTAGAGGCAGAAATGGACGCGTCCTACGACGATTTAGATAAGGGTGACCAGCGCCAACTGCTGGTCGCCTCTCCTCGTGAGGAGCAGTTGGCATATATTGTCGCCGACATGCTTGAGAACCCCGAAGTACACGCGGGGTCGATGCCATTCCGCGTGACGGACACACGGCCACTCAACCCCGATGTCGGGCCACCGGGCACAGAAGGCGTCCTTGAGACCGCGACCGGTGTATATGCGGTTACGCCGCCACAATATCTCCGCAATCCCGACGAACACGACAGTGAGACGTTCTGGCGACCGAAACACGGGATGGAGGCGTTCTTCGATCATGTGGAGACGCAGCTCCAGCGCAACCATGACCGGTTCATGCCTGAATGTGATCCGGGGCCGAAAGAGGTGGACGCGCCGCTGTTCGAGTCGTACGAGATGATCAAGAAGCTCTGGCTTGACGTCCAGCTCTCGAATAACGTGGAGTGGACGGTGCTGGTCTCGAAGTGGCGGTTCCCGTACCGCGTCCGCGACGACCACCACCGCCACCACCTCAACCTCGCCTTGGACGTCGGCATCGGTCGTCGGACGCCGCTCGGCTTCGGTTTCCTCAACAAGCGACAGGAGAACGATGAGTGAAATTGCTCTCGATGCTAGTAAGAATGCGGACGACATCGAGGGTATCTTTCTCGATCGTCCACTCGCATCGTTGTACGACGTGGCGTACCTCTACGGAAAACTCCACGCGCTGAATACAGCAAAGCAGTACGACGTACCGATTAACGACTGGTATGTCGAACGGATGACCCACGAGTCGCGTACAGACTACTATGAGCAGGAAATTGGCCTATTCAACGTTCTCATCGACCTGACGGGGGACGAGCCGACCCTCGGTGAAGCCGGCGAGTTGGACGAGCGACCGAATGACGACGAGTCGCCGTTCGTCGCTGAGTCGCTTGACCACGAGAAGATGCTCCACGTCGGATTCAGCCGACAGGACAGTCGTGCAGCTGGGCATAATATGTCCTTGGCACACGATGTGTCGAAGCCGTCCGAGGACTGCGCGAAGTACATTAGACAGCTGTTCGACCGCTGGGCGGCCTCGGACTCCGTTGCCGATGTGGCCGATGACCACGACGACGGATCGGTTCTCGAAGGACTCAGAGCTGTTGGTGAAGACAGCGACCTGATGGACACCATTGCGGACGGTGTCGGCGATGCCCTCCGTGAGAGCTTCGGGGACGAATTCAATGGCGTCTTCTCTGTGCGCCTGAAACTCCCCGGGAGCGACGAATACGTCTATCCGGGCGAGGTGGAGGTGCTGAACGAGGCGATGCTCTACAGGTGGGTCGAAAAGCGGATGCGGTCGTATTCGGAGGCTGACGACGCATCCGGTGAAGGACTGGGATTCATCACCGGAGACGCCGGCGAGGTGTTCGGGTTGAGTGACTCCCCGCTCCAGCGGTACAAAGGAAAGATGGCGGAGAAGTTCCCCAACCTCGTGGTGGACGAGAGTTGGCAGCAGCGCCCGCTCACCGCCGAGGCCGCGTTCGCCGTCTCCTCGGGGATGCCGCTGCTGGAGAATTTCGTCCAGATTCTCGGCGACGACACGTCGGCGTACTACGTCCCGTACGTTTCCGACCCGACAGTCGAGCAGGCGGTCGCGCTGTACAAACTGGCGATGGAGGCCGCCGACAGCAGCGGGTCGGTCGTCGGCGTTATAGAGGACGCGGCCACTAACCCGGTCAATCCGCTGTACGACGCCTTCCAGATTCACTACGTGGCAGCCTACAGGCCGGGGAACAAGCGCAAGTTCATCGAGGAGGAGCCGTGCGTCGACCCGACCCGGGTTCGCGCTATCCAAGAAGCGCACACGGAGGTTCTGACGGACGGCCTCGTCGCCCCTGACGGCGGCAGTCCGCCCCTATTCCCTTCGCCGCCGTACGGTCGGCTGACTGACGATGGAGGTGATGAGCAGGGCAGTAAGTACCTGCGCTCGAACGCACCGGTCGTCACCGGCGTCCTCACGGGCGGGTACTTCCAGAGTACCTTCCGCCACCAAAGTACGGACGAGGACAGGGACGACCACGGCACGACTGACCTTCGTGCGGAAGCGACGAGTACCGCCCTCGCCTCAGACGGCCAAATCGATCCGGACTGGCTTCTCGCACAGTACGTCCCCCGTCTGATCAGCGAACAGCGCAGCGCATTCGAGGACGGCAACGAACTGCCCGAGTCGCTGCTCACGCGTCAGTACGTCCAGATGCAGGCACTCACCCGCGCTGGCTTCCTCGGCGACGCAGCATCTGACGACCCACGAGCAACTCCAGCAAGCACCGAAACCATGAGCGACACGACCGAATTCAGCGACAGAGACGACCGACTCGCACAGTTCATCGACAGCCATCCCGCCCTCGCCGAAGACAGCAAGGTGTTAAAGAAGAATGCGCACTACTCGGACGACGATGAGAGTGCGGGTATGTTGATGAATGACCGGTACATCATGCGGCTGAATGACATCATGAACTGCCGCCAGCCGGAGGAATGGTCGCTCTCGACTGACGATCTCCGGATGCACTACGGCCTCGGTCTCACCTACGGCAAGAACGACACCACGCTTGATGACGCAGACAGCGAGCCGGCTGAAGCGGCAGCAGCCGAGGCACAGACTGACGACTGACTCCCACACAATCAGACCCAACATCAACGATGACCGACACCAGCGACGACACGATTCAGGACCGCTCCGAAATCGCCTTCATTATCGACGCAAAGGACACCAACCCTAACGGCGATCCCCTTACCGCCGACAACGAGCCGCGCATCGACCCTGTTACCGGGCAGTGTGTCGTCACCGACGTACGGCTCAAGCGGTACCTCCGCGACCAGCTTGAAGAGGACGGTCACGTTGTGCTGATCGCGAAACCGAACGACGACGTGCTGACCCGCGAGGAAATGTACGACGCCGTCGAGGAGAAGATGGGCGTCAGCGCCGGCGAGGCCGAGCCCGAAGAACTCCTTGAGGCGTTCGTAGAGACTGCCGCCGACGTCCGGTACTTCGGGGCCACCATTTCGCTTGACACGGAACTGGCCGCCGACCTCCCCGACCAGTTTGAGGGGCCGGTGCAGTTCAACCACGGTCGGAGCTACCACGAGGTCGCCCGCAATACCGAGTCCAAGCAGCTCGCAACCGTCATCGCCAATGAGGACGACAGCGAGGAGGACGGCAAGAAGGATCAGGGTACGTTCGCCACGGACAATCGTATCAGCTACGGCGTCATCGGATTCGGCGGCCGAATCAACGACAACGCCGCCAGAGACACTCGCCTCACCGAAGAGGATGTCGAGCGACTCGACACACTCTGCTGGCGGGCACTGAAGAATCAGACCGTCACGCGGTCGAAGGCTGGACAGCAGCCCCGTCTCTACGTTCGCGTCGAGTACGAGCAGGACGGCTTCGAAATCGGCCGGCTCAACGATCGCATCGGCGTGGCCAGCGACCTGCCCGAAGACGAGATTCGAGGGACGGACGACTTCCAGCTCGACGTCTCGGAACTCGTGACTGCGCTCGCCGACAACGACGCCCGGATCGACACCGTCCACGTCACCGCCGACAGCGCCGTCGATTTCGCGCTCCCCGACGGCGAGACGGGCGACCGTGAGGCCTTCTACGCCGCCATCGAAGACGCCCTCGGCACCGAGGCAATTGACGCCTACGACGTGTACGAGCGGTACGCGAACTGACACCGCCGCCTCACCTCTCCACCTATGACGCAAGAAGATCCTGCCGATGACGCATTGGGTGGCGATTCGTCGACCGCCCAGTACGTCCCCGACACCTGCATCGGGTTCGACGTGACCGCCGACTTCGCCCACTTCCGGAAAGTGGGAAACAACAGCGCCAAGCCCAGCTACCGCGTCCCGCCGCGAACGACCGTCGCCGGTTTGCTCGCGGGAATCATGGGAATGCCGCGTGACAGCTACTACGACCTCTTTTCGCCGTCGTCCTCCGCCGTCGCGGTCGTCCCGAAGAAGTTGCCCCACA
>PXSC01000011.1 GCA_003023535.1 Halobacteriales archaeon QS_9_70_65
CGCGGGCTCGATCTCGAGGCTCAGCTCCCGGACCACGTACCGGTAGGTGCGGGCGATCTCGTCCTTGCCGACCCGGGAGACGTTCGACACCTCGTCGAGGCTCCGGGGCGTCCCCGCCTGACGGGCGGCGGCGTACAGCGACGCGGTGGCGACGCCCTCGATGGAGCGGCCGGGCAGGAGGTCCTCGTCGAGCGCCCGCCGGTAGATGACCGAGGCGGTTTCCCGGACGTTCTCGGGCAGTCCGAGCGCGGAGGCCATCCGGTCGATCTCACCGAGGGCCTGCTTGAGGTTGCGTTCCTTGGAGTCGCGGGTGCGGAACCGCTCGTTCCAGGTTCGAAGGCGCTGCATCTTCTGGCGCTGGCGGCTGGACAGGGAGTTGCCGTAGGCGTCTTTGTCCTGCCAGCCGATGTTCGTCGACAGGCCCTCGTCGTGCATCATCTTGGTGGTCGGGGCGCCGACACGGGATTTTTCGTCCTTTTCGGCGCTGTCGAAGGCCCGCCACTCGGGGCCGCGGTCGATTTCGTCCTCTTCGACGACGAGGCCGCACTCGCTGCAGACCGTCTCGCCGCGCTCGGTGTCGGCTTCGAGAGAGCCGCCGCACTCCGGACAGACGAGCTGTCCCTCCTCGGTCTCCTCGGCTTCGGCGTCGGCCTGCTCCTTTTCGCCTCGCTCCCGTCTGACGGTGGTATCGGTCATGATGTGTCCAAATCTCGGACTACTGAGAGAACCGCTGTAGTATATATTGTCGATCCAGCATCTTAAATATTCGGGACGCAGCAGTCGGCGAACGGGCGGCGGAGACGGCGCCGAGCGGCCCGGACGGCCGACGCGTCGCGGTCGCCCGGCGCCGCCGACCGGCCGGTTCGAAACCCTTAGTGCCGCCGCCGCCCGAACCGCCCTCATGACGGCAGACGACACCGGCGGGGCGGCCGACGTCGACGACGAGGAGGTCCGACACGTGGCGTCGCTGGCCCGCGTCGACCTCGAGGAGCCGGAGGTCGAGCGCTTCGCCGACCAGTTCGCCGACATCCTCGAGTACTTCGAGGCGCTGGAGGAGGTGCCGGACGTCGACGCCGACGCCGAGCTGGCGAACGTGATGCGGCCCGACGAGATTCGCGAGGGGCTCACTCAGGAGGAGGCGCTGCGGAACGCCCCCGAGACCGAGGACAGTTACTTCGTGGGGCCACGGGTATCATGAACGACGCCTTCATCACCGAAACGGAGGTCGAGCCGGCGGGGTCGGGGCCGCTCGACGGCGTCACCGTCGCCGTCAAGGACAACATCTCGACGGCGGGCGTCCGGACGACCTGCGGGTCGGCGATGCTCGCCGACTCGTCGGCGTTCGGCCCGACCGACAACCCCGCCGCCCCGGGTCGGGTGCCGGGCGGCTCCTCCGGCGGCTCCGCCGCCGCGGTCGCCGCCGGCGAGGCCGACGTCGCCCTCGGCTCCGATACCGGCGGCTCCGTCCGGTGTCCGGCCGCCTTCTGCGGCGTCGTCGGCATCAAGCCCACCTACGGGCTCGTCTCCCGGTACGGGCTGGTGGCGTACGCCAACTCTCTAGAACAGATCGGGCCGCTGGCGCCGACCGTCGAGGCCGCCGCCGGGCTGCTGGACGTCATCGCCGGCCCGGACGAGCGGGACGCGACGACCCGGGAGCCGCCCGCGGAGACGAGCTACGCCGACGCCGCCGACGGCGACGTCGCGGGGCTGACGGTCGGCGTCCCGACCGAACTGCTGGAGGGCGCCGACGACGCCGTCCGGGAGTGCTTCGAGGACGCCCTCGCGGAGCTGCGGGACCGCGGCGCGACGACCGAGGCGGTGTCGCTACCGTCCGTCGAGACCGCCGTCCAGGCGTACTACGTCATCGCGATGTCGGAGGCCTCTTCGAACCTCGCGCGGTTCGACGGCGTCCGCTACGGTCCCGCCACCGAGGCCGACGGCGACTGGAACGACGCCTTCGCCGCCGTCCGCGAGGAGGGCTTCGGCGAGGAGGTCAAGCGGCGCGTCCTGCTCGGCACCTACGCGCTGTCGGCCGGCTACCACGACAAGTACTACGAGCAGGCCCAGGACGCCCGGGCGTGGGTCAAGCAGGACTTCGATTCGACCTTCGAGGACGTCGACGTCCTGGCGTCGCCGACGATGCCCGTCCCGCCGTTCGAGCGAGGCGAGAGCCTCGACGACCCCCTGCAGATGTACCTCGCCGACGCCAACACCGTCCCGGTCAACCTCGCGAACCTGCCGGCCATCTCCGTGCCCGCCGGCGAGACCGACGAGGGCCCGGTCGGCCTCCAGCTCGTCGGCCCGGCCTTCGGCGAGGCGACGCTCGTCCGGGCCGGCTCCGCGCTGGCCTGACGGGGTCGACCGGGCGCGGGCTCCCTGGCAGGCTTCTATCTCCGGGCGAGAACCGTGTGCGTATGTCGCTCGTCACGGCACTCGGAACCGTCCTTCTCGGGATGGAACTCGCGGGTGCGGGCGAGAGAGCCGGGGCCGGGCCCGCTCGCGCCGCTACCGCCGGTCGTCGGAGCGGACGTAGTAGTAGCCCGCTCCGGCGAACAGCGGCACGACGACCACGAGCGGCAGCGTCGCGGCGGCGACGGGGCCCCATCCGACGGACTGCGCGGCGACGAGAACGCCGACGAAGAGGACGGTGAGCGCGCCGACCACGGCCGCCACCGCCCGGAGCGGGCCGCCGTCGTCCATCTACCCGTCTCCCTCGGGGAGGCTCTCGAGAATCTCCGGGTCGGTGCGGAACTTCAACACGTTGTGGACGATGGAGTTGCGGAGGTTGTCGACGGCGTCGCCGTGGCGCTTGTAGAACTCGTGGATCCACCGCGACTGCGACTCCGGGGTCGGGAACATCATCACCGACTTCCGGCGCCACTCCTCGGCGAAGTTGCCGGGGTCGAACTTGAACTCGAACATCCCGAAGTAGAAGTACTCCTCGTTGGGGATGATCGCCTCCCGGAACACCCCCTCCTCGCGCATCCCGCGGATGGACTCCGAGACGGTGACGTGGGAGACGTCGATGTCGTACTTCTCCTCGAGGATGCGCGCGAGGTCCCGCGAGGACAGCTGCGGATCGCGAGACAGCTCCCGCAGCACCAGCACGTCCCGCTGTTTGAACTCCCAGTCGGGGTCGTCGGCGGTCATGCCGCGCCGATCACCCGCCTCCGTGGAGTCGGGGTCGGTCGGGGACGCCCGTTCCGTCGTCGGCCACCCCGAGGTCGAGGTCGTGGTCGTGGTCGTCGACGGTCACCGTCGCCGTCCGCCCGCGGTCCCGCCGGGTCCGGTGGGTCATCGACGCTCCGTCACCGGCCCTCGAACTCCGGCTCGCGGCCCTCCATGAACGCCGTCGCGCCCTCCTCGTGGTCGTGGGTCTCGAAGACGGCAGCCTGGGCGGCGGCCTCGTTGTCCTGGGCGTCCCGCAGCGACTGGTTCGTGCCCTGGTCGACGAGCTTCTTCGACGTCCGGAGCGCCACCGTCGGGCCCGTGGCAATCCGCTCGACGAAGGCGTCGGCCTCCGCCTCGAACTCGTCGTCGTAGACGTGGTTGAACAGGCCGAGGTCGGCCGCCTCCTCGGCGTCGAGGAGTTCGCCGGTGAACACCAGTTCCTTGGCCTTGCTGACCCCGACCTCCCGCGGCAGGAGATACGACGTCCCGGTGTCGATGGCGAGGCCGACCTGCCGGAAGCCGAAGCTGATCTTCGCCTCGGCGGACGCCAGCGTC
>PXSC01000012.1 GCA_003023535.1 Halobacteriales archaeon QS_9_70_65
CGAGACGGTCCGGGAGTGGTACGACCTGACGCTGGAGGCCCAGGAGGCCGCCCTCGATGCCATCGAGGCCGGCGTCTCCGGCAGCGACATCCACGACGCCGTCTGCGACGTCTACGAGGACGCCGGCCTGCCGACGCTGCGGGCCGACGCGACCGCCGAGACCGGCTTCATCCACACCACCGGCCACGGCGTCGGCCTCGACATCCACGAGTACCCGCGGCTCTCGACGCAGGCGAACGAACTCGAGGCCGGCCACGTCGTCACCGTCGAGCCGGGCCTGTACGACCCCGCGGTCGGCGGCGTCCGCATCGAGGACCTCGTCGTCGTCACCGAAGGCGGCCACGAGAACCTCACCGACTACGGGAAGCGGCTGGAACTGTAGCCCGGACTCGTCGCGGCGGTCGGCAACAGCGGTCGGCAAGCTACAAGCCACCCGCTCACGTACCCCCGGTGGCGGCGATGATGAGGCTCGTACCCCCGCTCCGAGCCCCGTGTGACGACGCCTTCTCCTGAGCCGCCTTCCGGACGACCGCTTGGAAGCGCTTTTGGGCGGCCGCCGGCTACCCAACGGTATGGAATTGCTCGTGGTCGGTGCCGGCGAGATGGGCCGGTGGATCGCCCGCGCCAGCGGCGCCGACGCCGTCGCCTTCGCCGACCGCGACCCCGAGGCCGCCCGCGAGGCCGCCGCCGCCGTCGACGGGGCGCGGGCGGTCCCGCTGGACGGCGACGACCGGTTCACCGCGGTCTGTATCGCGGTCCCGATGGGGGCCGTTCCGGCGGCGGTCGCCGCCCACGCCGACCGGGCGACTGAGGCGGTGTTCGACGTCTCCGGCGAGATGCGCGACTCCGTGGCCGCTCTCCGGGAGTACGCCGGCGGCCGAGAGCGGGCCAGCCTCCACCCGCTGTTCTCGGCGGTCAACGCCCCCGGCAACGTCCCCGTGGTCGTCGACCGCGACGGG
Organism: Halobacteriales archaeon QS_9_70_65; assembly: GCA_003023535.1. Next base: position 960 of record PXSC01000012.1, read on the forward strand.
CCGGTCCTCCGGGAGTTGCGGGCGACGCTGGCGGCCGCCGGCAACGAGGTGTTCGAGACGACGCCCGCCGAGCACGACCGCGCCATGGAGACGGTCCAGGCGGGGGCCCACACCGCAGTGTTGGCGTACGCCCTGGCCGCCGACGACGTCGACCCGCGGTTCCACACGACGCTGTCGGCGCCGCTGGCGGAGCTGGTCGCGGAGGTCGCCGGCAACACGCCGGCGGTGTACGCCGACGTCCAGGAACGGTTCGACGGCGCCGAGGCCGTCGCCGAGGCCGCCGCGGCGCTGTCGGCCGCCGACCGCGAGCGCTACCTCGAGCTGTACGACGAGGCCGACCGATGACCGACGTCGAGGCCATCCTCGAGAACGCCCGTTACCTGCGGGGCGTCCGGCCGGTCGACCCCGAGGAGATCTACGAGTACGTCGAGGGGCAGCCGCACCCGGCGGTCGTCCGGCGGACGCTCCGGGAACACGCCTTCGAGCTGGGGCTGCGGGAGCGCGAGGACGGGGGCTTCGTCCCCGTCGAGGCCGGCGCCGTCGAGCCGGCCTTCGACGGCGTCGAGCGGTTCCCGCCCGAGTACGCCGCCCGGTTCGAGGAGCTGCTCGTCGACCGCTACGGGACCGGCTGGCCGGACGGCGACGCCGGCGACCGCCTCCGGGCGCGGATCGACCGGCTGAAGGAGGCGTACTTCGCCGACGAGGCCGTGACCTACGACGCCGACACCGCCGCCGCGGTGCCGGGGTCGGCGGCCCGGCGCTCGGGCTCCACGACTACCTCCCCGAGGAGACGCTCGTCGATTACCACGCCGTCGAGCCGAGCGCCGCCGCCGACGTCCTCGAGGGCGTGCTCGCGGCGACGCGGCCGTCGTTCGACGTCACGATTCACCGCCGGGCGGCGGAGGCGTTCGACCCCGAGGACGGCTACGACCTCGTCGTCTTCGGGAACGTGCTCTCGGAGCTCGACGCGCCGGCCGACGTCGCGGCGCGCTATCTCGACGCCCTGGCCGACGACGGGACGCTGGTCGCGCTGTCGCCCGCCGAGGAGCGGACGGCGACCCGGCTCCGGGCCACCGAGCGGGAGCTGCTCGACCGGCGGCCGGCGGCGACGGTGTACGCCCCGACGGTCCGGCTGTGGCCCGGCGCCGAGCCGGACGACCACGGCTGGACGTTCCGCCGGGAGCCGGCCCTCGAGACGCCGACGTTCCAGCGCCGGCTCGACGAAGCCGCCGACGGCGACGGCACCTACCTCAACACGGACGTCCAGTTCGCCTACCTGCTCGTCCGGACGGACGGCCGCCGCGCGATCGACTACGAGCCCGACCCCGGGGCCGTCGCGCGGATGGCCGACATGGACGACCACGTCACCGAGCGGGTCGACCTCGTGGGGCTGAAACTGTCGCCGAACCTCGCCGACGAGGGCAACCCGCTGTTCAAGATCGGCGACGGCTCCGAGGCCGTCGACCACTACGCCGTTCTCGCGCGGGAGTCGGTGCTAAACGAGGCGTTGACCAGGGCGCCGTACGGCGCGCTGCTGCGGTTCGAGAACGCCCTGGTGCTGTGGAACGACGACGAGGCGGCGTACAACGTGGTGGTCGACGCCGAGACGGTCGTCGACCGCCTCGGCTGACGGCCGTCGGGCGCCGCCGGGACACCGGATGCCGGCCGCTCGGGGCCCACCTGCGGTGCGGTGAACTTTTGCGAGCGCCGACCCCACCGCGAACATGGAGGTTCTCCTCACGAACGACGACGGCGTCGACGCCGTCGGCATCCGGGCGCTGTACGACGCCCTCGCCGAGGACGACGAGGTGACGGTCGTGGCGCCGGCGGACGATCAAAGCGCCGTCGGACGGCAGCTCTCCCACGAGGTCGCGCTCCACGATCACGAACTCGGCTACGCGGTCGAGGGGACGCCGGCCGACTGCGTGGTCGCCGGTCTGGAGGCGCTGGAACTCGACCCGGAGCTGGTCGTCGCAGGTTGCAACCGCGGCGCCAACCTCGGCGAGTACGTCCTCGGGCGGTCGGGGACGGTGTCGGCGGCCGTCGAGGCGGCCTTCTTCGGCGTCCCGGCCGTCGCCGCGTCGGTGTACTTCCCCGCCGGCGACGTCGANGTCGAGGGCCGCGTCAGCGTCTCGCCGCTGACGGCGCCGCACACGACCACGCAGCACGGCGCCCTGGACGGCCTCGCCGAGACCTACGGCGGGTAGGAGCCGACACGTCTTTCTCCGGGAGCGACGACCGCCGGGCATGGGAGAACGCGACGCCGTCGAGGCCGTCGAGGAGCCGGTTACCGTCGACGGCATCGTCGCGGACCTGCGCGAGCTGGGGGTGACGCCGGGGGAGACGCTGCTCGTGCACTCGTCGCTGCGGTCGCTGGGGTGGGTCGCCGGCGGCGCCCAGACGGTCGTCGAGGCGCTCCAGTGGACCGTGACCGAGGACGGGACGCTGGTCGTGCCGACGTCCACCGCCCAGTACACCGACCCCACGGGGTGGTCGAACCCGCCCGTGCCGGACGAGTGGGTCGGAACGATGCCCGAACGTATGCCGACGTTCCGGCCGGCGGTGACGTCGACCCGGTCGGTCGGCGCCGTCCCGGAGTGCTTCCGCTCGCACCCGGGGGTGGTCCGGAGCCGCCACCCCACATACTCGTTTGCGGCGTGGGGCGCAGACGCCGAGGCGGTCGTCGCCGACCACCCCTACGAGGACGGTCTCGGCGAGGGGTCGCCGCTCGCGGCGGTCTACGACCGCGGCGGGTCGGTGCTGTTGCTCGGCGTCGGCCACGCCGTCGACACCTCACTGCACCTCGCGGAGTACCGCGCGACGTTCCCGAAGGAGCGGGTCAGCCACCGGGCGCCGGTCCTACAGGACGGCGAACGGACGATGGTCGAACTCGAGGACATCGAGATAAGCAGCGACGACTTCGAGGCGCTGGGGGCGGCCTTCGAGCGCGAACTCGGCGCCCGCGAGGGGCCGGTCGGCGCCGCGACCGCGACGCTGCCGGACCAGGCGGCGCTCGTCGACTTCGCGGCCGAGTGGTTCGAGGCCAACCGCTAACTGCCGCGGGCGGCTACCGACTCTCCCGCCGTTCGACCTCGTTTAGGTCGCTGGAGTCGACGATACGTTCACGCGAACATCGGCTATCGATGCGATTTCAAGCCGGCGAGCACCGGGATTACTCCACGTCCCCCTCGATGCGTTCGCGTGCGCTCCCGTTGATTCGGTCGGCGATCTCGGCGACGTCGCGCTCAGTGAGTCCGCTGCTCGACGTGAGTTCGTCCATTACCTCGAGCGTCTTGACTTTCTTTCGGATGGCCTGGCGAGTAACCTCGCTCCAGTTGATCTCCGGATGTTCTTCCATTCGTCCTTTGAGGTCGTCGTTGACGTTGACCGTGATGCTGGGCATACAGAAAGATATGTTGACACAGAATTTTGTGTCTTTCCGGTGAAAACGGTATCGAGGGACGACGGTCGTCCCGTACTACGCTCCTGCCGATGCTGCACGAACCGACAGGGTCGGCAGGACGAGGGTCCGGTCTTCCGGCAGCTTGATGACCCCGACGGAATATGAAGGCGTCTCCGGAAACGAACCGCCGCGCCTTGATCGGCGATGGAGAACCCAATACGCTCCGTTAGAACGCTACCGACTCTCCCGCTGTTCGACCTTGTTCAGCTCGATGAGCAGCCGGAAGATGGCCTTCACCAGGTTGGCGTCGACGTCGAACTGCTCGGCGTTCTCGCCGGCCCGTTCCATGACGGCCGCCTCCTGTGACTCGTCGGTCGTCGGCATCCCGCGCTGGCGTTTCACCGCGGCGATGCTCTCGGCGAC
>PXSC01000013.1 GCA_003023535.1 Halobacteriales archaeon QS_9_70_65
TGTGCCAGCAGAAAACAGCGACTCGGTCGACCGGAGCCGCGAGAGAGCCGAGCGGTCTACAGCAGTTCCTCGAAGTCCTTGTGGCCGGCGATGTCGACGCCCTCCTCCGTGACCTCGGCGAGGTAGACGCCGTTGCCGGAGCCGGTGTCCCGCTCGACGGCGGCGTTGATGGCAGAGGCGGCGACGCGCTTTGCCTCCTCGTTGGTCATGTCCTCTTCGTACTCCCGCTCGAGAGTGCCGTAGGCGACGGTCAGCCCCGACCCGGTGACGGTGTAGTCGTCGGCCATCACGCCGCCGGCGGGGTCGATGGAGTAGACGTGGTGGCCGTCGTCGTCGACGCCGCCGAGGATGGGGTTGATGGCGAAGAACGGCCCGCCGCGGGCGAAGTTGCCCGCCAGCGTCGCCAGCGCCTCGATCGAGATGTCCTCGCCGCGGCGCGCCTCGTAGAGGTTGCTCTCGGCTTCCAGCGAGCGGATGAACGACTGGGCGCCGCCGACGGACCCGACGAGCGTCAGCGCCGCCGTCGGGTGGATCTGCTCGACCTTCTGGACGTTCTTGTTGGAGACGAACCGCCCGCCAAGCGACGCCCGCATGTCCGTCGCGACGACGACCCCCTCGGTGGTCGTGATGCCGACCGTCGTCGTTCCGGTCTTGTTGACGTTCTCGAGGTCGTCCGCCGAGAGGTCGTTCGACGGCATCTCCCCGAGTTCGGGCTCGTACGGCGACGCGGTGTGGTCCTGGCCGGTGCGCGGCAACGAGAGATCTGGCTGTCGCATTACCCGTGGGTAGCGGACGGCCGCGGATAAAACCTTCCTGTCAGGCAGTCCTCGCCCGGTCGTAGGCGTCGCCGACCCGGCCGAGGAGCCGGCTTCGCCGGCACCGGACGGTAACTTTCATCCCACCGTGAGACCACCGTCCGGTGTGATGTCGAGACAGACAGCGATGATTCACGCCTGCCGCGGGACGGACCGTGAGGTGGTCGCGCCGTGAGCAACTACCTCGTCGCGATGGAGGCCGCCTGGCTCGTCCGGGACGTCGCGGAGATCGACGACGCCATCGGCGTCGCCGTCAGCGAGGCGGGCAAGCGGCTCAACGACGCCGAGATGGACTACGTCGAGGTCGACGTCGGTGCGACGCCGTGTCCGGCCTGCGGCGAGGCCTTCGACTCGGCGTTCATCGCCGCCGACACCGCACTGGTGGGGCTCCTCCTCGAGATGGAGGTGTTTAACGCCGACAGCACCGAACACGCCGCCCGCATCGCGAAAAGCGAGGTCGGCGGCGCCCTCCGGGACGTCCCGCTGACGGTCATCGAGACCGTCGAGCGCGAGGACGACTAGGACATGTGGGCCGCGACGTCGGCCTCGGTGATGATGCCGACCAGCCGGCCGTCGTCGACGACCATCACGGCGTCCTGGTGGTTGAGGTGGGCGTTCAGCTCGTCGAGGGTGGCGTCGAGCTCGACGGCCGTGATCGTCTCCCGCATCGCGTCGGCCACCGGTAGGTCGCCGGCGCTTTCCGACTCCAGCTGGCGGACGTCGGAGTTGGAGACGACTCCCTGTGGCCGCCCGTCCCGGACGACCGGCAGCTGCGAGTAACCCTCCGTGACCATCACGTCGATCGCCTGCCGGACGCTGTCGTCCGGCGCGACCGTGACGACGCCCTCGTGCATGATGTCGGCCGCGTGCATGACGGCGTTTTCCGCCTGATCGAGGGCGTTGACGATGCGCCGCAGCGTCGACAGTCGCGGGTCGACGTCGCCGCCTTCGATGCGGGCGATCAGCGGCTGGGAGACGTCCGCCCGCTCGGCCAGCTCGCTTTGGGTCAGCTCCAGGTCCGTCCGTCGCTCGTGGAGGTCCGCGGGCGTCGGCAGGTCCATACCTGCCAATAACCCGGAGTTATACAAAAGCGTTCCCCCGGTTCACAGCTCCAGGCCCCGCACCGCGACGGCGTCGCCGGCCTCGACCCGGCCGACGACGCGGGCGTCGTCCAGCGCCCCGACGACGGCCCCGGCGTCGGCCTCCGGCAGCGCCGCGACGAACCCCGTCCCCATGTTGAACGTTCGGTGCATCTCCTCGTCGTCGACGTCGCCTTCCTCTTGGACGAACGCGAACACCGGTTGCGGCGCGAAGGGGTCGTCGACGACGTAGCGGAACGCGCCCATCCGCGAGAGGTTCGTCCAGCCGCCGCCGGTGACGTGGGCGGCGGCGTGGGTCTCGACGGCGTGCAGCGGCTCCAGGACCTCCCGGTAGATCCGCGTCGGCTCCAGCAGGACCTCCCCGACCGTCCGGTCGTCGTACGGGAACGGGTCGGTGTAATCGAAGTTCCGGGTGACCGCCTCGCGGGCCAGCGTCAGCCCGTTGGAGTGGATCCCCGACGACGGCAGCCCGACGAGGACGTCCCCCTCGCGGGCAGTCCCGTCGAACAGCTCCGTCTCGGTCGCCAGGCCGACGCAGGCGCCCGCCAGGTCCAGCCCCCGGATCACCTCCGGCATCACGGCCGTCTCGCCGCCGACCAGCTCCACGCCCGCGCGGTCGGCACCCGTCGACAGCCCCTCGCCGACCGCCTCGGCGGTGGCGTCGTCGGGCGTCTCGACGGCGAGGTAGTCGACGAAGGCCACCGGCGTCACGCCGGCCGCGACGAGGTCGTTGACGTTCATCGCGAGACAGTCGATGCCGACCGTCGAGTAGTCGTCGAGCGCCTCGGCGACGAGCAGCTTCGTGCCGACGCCGTCGGTCGCCAGCGCGAGGTACCGGTCGCCGACCTCGACGAGACCGGCGTAGTCGCCCTCGAACTCGCCGACGGCGCCGACCAGCGCCGCCGTCGCCGCCTCGCCGGCCTCGATGTCGACGCCTGTCTCCGCGTACGTGAGCCCTTCGGTCTCGTCGGCCCCATCGGGGTCGTCGGAGTCGCCGGTCCGGCCGGTCTCGTCGGCCCTGTTAGAGGCGCCAGTCTGGCCGGTCTCGTCGGCCTCGTCGAGGCCGCCGGGGTCGTCAGTGTCGTCGGCCTCGTCGGAGTCGTCCATGTCCCAGTCGGCGGCCGACCGGAGCAAAAGCACGTCGGTCGACGGCCCGGTCAGAACCGCGGGAAGCCGACGAACAAAAACGCCGCGGCCGCCATCGCGGCCGTTCCGACGAACGTCACGGCGAAGACCGGGGTGCTCCAGGCCCGGACCTTCCGGCCGTCCAGCGGGCCGAACGGGATCATGTTGAACGCCGCGAGCACGGCGTTGATGGTGACGCCGAGCCCACCGAGGTCGCCGAGCGACCCGCCGAGGAGGGACAGCGGGAGGAACGCCACCACGAGGACGACGTTCGTCAGCGGGCCGGCGACCGCGATGAGGCCGTTCTGTCGTTCGGTGATCCGGCCGCGGTGGTAGACCGCCCCGGGGGCGGCGAAGAGAAAGCCCGCCAGCGCCGCCCCGACACAGAGCGCCAACATTCCGTAGTTCGCCCGGAAGCCGGCGATCTGTCCGAACCGGACGGCCACCACCTTGTGGGCGAGTTCGTGCAGCAAGAAGCCGACGCCGACGGTCAGCATGCTGACCAGCAGCACCCGGGCGAACGCCGCCGACGCCAGCGCGCCGGCGACGTCCGGGAACACCGGGTCCTTGAGGATGAGGATGCCGAAGGCGACGCCGAGGGCGACCCAGGCGACCGCCAGATCCCGGAGTTCGGCGGTCGAAAAGCGGACCTCGCCGACCCGGATCGCACTCACGTCACCACCTCCAGGATGAACTCGACGCCCTTCTCGGCGCCGGCGAGCATCAGCCGGGCGACGCCGCCGGCGCCCTCGATGCCGGTGCCGGCGAAGAGATACGGCAGCAGGACCGTCGCGAAGAGGACGCTCCCGACGAAGCTGCCGACGTTCGTCAGCGCGACGACCATGATGAGCCGGAACAGCGGGACGTCGGTCAGCTCCCGCCACAGCTGCCCGAGCGGGGTCTCCTCGTCGGAGACGATCTCGTTCAGCGTCGAGATGTCGCCGACGTTGACGTCGAGATAGCGCAGCTCGACGTAGCCGGCGAACCAGCCGGGCGCCAGTAGCGGGTTGACGCTCGTCAGCCAGGCGACACCGCCGCCGACGCCCGCCGACTGCCAGTGGGCGCCGGCCAGCTTCGCCAGCGCGAAGGCGATGACGCCGTTGACCAGAAACCAGGCGGCGAGCAGCTCGAACAGCAGCCGCCCGGAGGTGCCCTCCACGCCGGTGTAGGTGGCGATGGCGAGCAACAGGAAAAACGCCAGGAAGCCGAAGGTGAACAGGTAGCCGAACAGTTTGTAGGCCGAGACGCGCCGGCCGGAGGCCCGCCCGGTCAGCTCCGTCATCGCCGGCAGCCGCTCGGGGAACTCCAGGTACTCCTCGATGCCGGCCCGGTGGCCGGCACCGACCACGGCGACGACGCGGTTGTCCTGCTCGCGGAGCGCCAGCAGCCGGTGGGCGATGTAGGCGTCCCGCTCGTCGATGAGCGCCTCGGCGCCGCCCGGCGAGAAGCGGCGGAACTCCTCCATCATCGCGCCGACGACGTCGGTGTCGGTCATCCGCTCGACGTCGAACTCCTCGATGTCCTCGTCGGGGGCGAGCCGGACGAGGCCGGCGACGACGATCAGCCCCAGCACCAGCCCGACGCCGAGGCCGACGACCAGCGTGTCCAGAATCGTCACGACGACCCCGGGTCCGAGCCCCGCCGGGACGACGAACGGGCCGGCGAGGGCGCTCGCGACGATCGTCCCCATCAGCCCGACCGCGACGCCGATCCCGAGGCCGACCTCCCGGGGGTCGCCGAGGCCGACCGCCAGGCTGCCGACGAGCTGGAGCTTCTCGACGGTCGACAGCCGCGCCCAGAACCGCTGGATCGTCACCTGGATGTCCCGGTCGACGAGGGCGACGTCGGTGCCCTGCGCCTCGGCGGCGTCGACGGCCGCCTTCATGTCGGCTCCGGGGTCGATGTCGAACCGGTCGCCGAGCCGCGCCTGGACGTACGACAGCATCCAGTAGGCGAGGAACTGAAACACCGTGTTGCCGTTCAGCAGGTCGCCGGCGTCGAGGTCGTCCGGTTCCTCGCCCTTCAGCTGGCGGTAGCGGCCCTCGTCGAGTTCGACGGCGACGACGTCCGGCCGCTCGGCGTCGATGACCGACTCGACCTCCTCGACGCTCGCCTCGGAGACGTGGGCCGTCCCGACGACCCGGACGGACCCCCCCGCGGCGTTGTCGCTCACTGTCGGCACCTGTCGGGCGACGGGTTTAGGTTTGACGGGACGCGGTCGGGTCGTATTTAGTCAAGTGATGCTGGGCGAAAATCCACCACTGGGCGGGACTGGAAGGGGCTGGGCTCTCGGCGAGCGAGACGACGCAAGCGGAGAGGGATCGAAGATCCCTCGGGCCGCTCGCGCGGCGACGCCGCGCGAGGAGACCGCAGGGAGCAATGCGACCGAGGACCACAGCGAGTCGCAGCCGCCGAGAGCGCAGGGGCTTCCGAGGTCTTGTCTACTCCGTTCACACCGTGTTCAGTCCTAACTAAACACTATCGCGGTCGCCGCGGTCAGTTCGGCCGCTCGGTGCCCGGCGGCCACGAGGACTCTCCCGACGGCTCGCGGTACTCCGCCCGGTCGGTCAGCCCCTCGACGACCTCGACGACCTCCGAGCCCGTCACCGGCTTCGTGAGGTAGGTGTCGAACTCCAGGTCGACGATGTCGAACCCCGGGTCGACCGCGGTCACCAGCACCGCCGTCGGGTCGGCCGGCCGGTCGGCAAGCGCCCGGAGCACCTCGTCGCCGCTCATCTCCGGCATCCGGCGATCCAATAGCAGCACGTCGACGCTTTCGTCCAGCGCCTCGAGGGCGGCCTCGCCGCTCGTCGCCACCTCGACGTCGTGGTCTTCCTGCAGCCACATCTCGTAGGACTCGGCGATGTCGGGTTCGTCGTCGACGACGAGGACGTCGGCCATGTCTGATACCTCCGATACCGTGTGACGAGGCTTAGTCTTTCCGTCAAAGCGGGATCCATATCAGCAGCGACGCCGTCGCCAGCGCGACGACGAACTTCACGCCGGCGAGCACCCGCGCCTCCCGGAGGTAGCCGGAGATGAGCCCGGCCGACACCGCCTGCAGCGTCACCGCGTGGAAGAACAGCATCGACAGCCGGTTGACGTCGACGTTGCCGACGGAGTTGGTGGGGGCGCCGCTCCCGCCCGAGCCGGAACCGGAGCCGGAGCCCTCGGCGTCGGCGGCCGTCTCCGCCAGCTGGCCGACGACGTCGAGGAACTGCACCTTCAGCAGCGCCATCACCCCCAGAAGCGTCAGGAACGTCATGATGATGATGGCCAGCTGCATCTGCGTCCGGGTTTTCCGCTCCTGTTCGATCTCGTCGTGGTTCTCGGAGGCCCGCGCCGCCGTCCGCAGGACGTCGCTGATCTGGCTGGAGGCCTCCTGGGCCTCCGCGATGAGGTTCACCGTCCGGGCCATCCGCGGGACCCGGTAGCGGTTGTTGAACGCGATGAGCGCGTTCTTGAGGTCGGCCCCGTAGTTGACGGTGACGTGGATGCGCTCGAACTCGCGGGCGAGCTTGCCGGTCGAGGTTTCGGCGACGTTCCGGAAGCTCTCCAGCAGGTTCATGCCGGTGTCGTTGGCGCTGGAGAGCTTCCGCAGCGCCTCCGACAGCTCGTCGAGCAGCCCCCGCCGCCGCCGCTGGTGGAGGCCGTCGAACACCGCCAGCGGGCCCAACACGACGTACATCGGCAGGTACCCGTAGACGACCGTCCCCCAGACGGGGGCGTCGACGACTCCGTCCCAGGTGGTGGGCGCCAGCCCCGAGACGACGAGCCAGGCGACGAGCGCGGCCGCGATCGGGACGGTCACCACGACCGAGGACAGCGGCCGCTCGATGAACAGCTCCTGGGGGCTGGTCAGGAGACGTTTCACCCGGTGGAGCGTCTCCCGCCGGTAGATGTCGTCGAACAGCTGGTCGCTGTTCCGGTCGGCGAAGGACCGCGTGACGGTCCGGTCGAGCACGGAGTCGCCGCTGGTCAACCCCTCGACGGTCTCGCCGTCGCCGGAGAGGTGACCGCCGCCGTGGTCGTCCTGCTTGAAGATGGAAACGAGCACGAGAAAGACGGCGCCGATGCCCGGGATCAGGGCGTACACGGTCAGATACAGCAGTAGGTCGCTGGCGTCGCCCAGCATCGCCATCGTCACCAGCAGGATGATGAGCAGCAGCGGTAGCATGGAGATGGTGAGGTACATCTCCCCGAACAACTCCAGCGTCTCCAGGTTCTTCTCCTGCATGTTCTTGGCGTCCCGCATCATGATCTCGGCCTTGCCGTCGAGGAACTGCGTCATGTCGCCGCCGGAGTTGATGATCGACAGCATGTCCGTCAGAAAGCCCGACAGCTGGCCGGACGGCGTCTCCAGGGCCCGGTTCCGCACGGCCGTCCGGTAGTCGGTGTCGAAGTACCGCGTCTCCTGGAGGATGGTCTGAAACTCCCGGGCGACCTCGCCGTAGACGTCGTCGCTGTCGGCGACGGCCTCCATGATCTCCAGCTGGTTCATCCCGCCGACCGACAGTGCGTACATGTAGGCGGTGGCGTCGGGCAACAGGACGTTGATCTCTCGGGCCCGGTCGTCGGCCTCGAGGTACAGCAGCGCGATGGGGGTCCCGAAGCCGGCGGCGAAGCCGATCCCCCCGAGGACGAGCCCCGACCCGACCACGAGCACCGGGATCTTCAGCGCGTTGATGATCCCGAGCCACGGCTCCGACAGCGCGAGCCCGAAGATGACCGGCGGCCCGGTGAAGGCGAAGCTGGCGACCGCCCAGGCGGTCGCCCAGCCGGTGACCGCCAGCGCGACGGCCGCCAGCAGTCCGATCGCGACGGCCCGCGAGAGGAACAGCTCGACGGTCCGGTCGCGGAGCGCCTCGTCGAGCTTCCGGTCGACGCGCTCGACGAAGTCGTCGTCCTCGTCGAACAGCCGGCGGTAGACCGGGTACAGCAGCCCGGCCATCGTCCCGAGGACGCCCTCGCTGGCCGCCGCGCCGGCGAGACCGCCCGGTTGGGTTCCTGAGGCCATCCGTGATCACTCCTCGTCGTACCGCGTCGTGCGGACGCCGTCGTCCGTTTCGTCGTCGTCGGACGCGAAGGCGACGTCGTCGGCGACGGGGTCGGGTCTGGCCGGCGGCTCCTCGCCGTCCGCGTCGACGGCGGCCCCGACGGCGTCGCCCAGCGACCGGTCGACGTCGATCTCCGTCGGCAGCGATCCGCCGACGTCGCCGCCGCTTTCGGTGTTCCAGTCCAGATCCGCCGGCAGCGCCGCCTCGACGCCCGGTGTCGACTCCTCGCGGTAGCTCTCCAGCATCGTCTCGGCCTCGGCGAGGATCTCCGCGGCCTGCTCGCCGGTTTCCTCGTCCGGCTTCGGCCGCGGGACCAGCGCCTCCGTCTCGTCGTCGATGTCCATGAACACCGTTTCCATCTCCCGGAGGTCGTCCAGGCTCGACTCCAGGCGGTCCTGGGCCACCAGCGCGATGATGGTGTCGGGGTCGTTGATGAACGCCTGCAGCGTCGCCGACACCTTCTCGTAAGCGGAGATGCGGTGATCGATGAGATACGCCAGGATGACCGTCCGCTTGCGGAGTTCGTCCTCCAGGCGGCGCCGCGACCAGCCGCGGTCGAACATGATCTCGCTGAGGATCTGCGGCCCCCGCTGGCGCTCGAAGCCGTCGTCGCCGGGCGCCCACTGGAAGACGTCCTGGACGTTGATCTCGTCGTTTTCGGCGTCGTAGCTGTTGATCTCGGTTATCTTCTGGTTCCGGCGGACCTTCTCGCCGCGGACCCGCGTCTGCGCCTGTACCGACACGAGATCCAGGGCGGTGAACAGCGTCTTCGAGACGTTGATCGGGTCGGTGGTGAACCGCTTGACCACCTCGCCGACGGAGTCGGCGTGGAACGTCGTCAGCGTCGTGTGACCGGTCGACATCACCTGGAACAGCGTCCGACCCTCCTCGCCCCGGACCTCGCCCATCACGATGTACTCGGGTCGCTGCCGGAGGGCGGCCTCCAGTAGATCGAACTCGTCGACGTCGCCGGCCTCGTCGTCCGCGAACGACGGGCGGGTGACGGAGGCGATCCAGTTACGCTGGGGGAGTTCGACCTCGCGGGTGTCCTCGATGGAGACGATCTTGGCCTTCGAGGGGATGAACCAGAGGAACGCCATTTCCTCGAGGGAGAAGGTGTGCCAGTTGATGAGGTCGACGGGCGTGAAGGGGACGTCTTTGAACTGCCGGATGGTGTAGTTCGTCCCGTGGTCGGAGACCTCGGTGCCGAGGGTCAACTGCGCGCGGGAGCCGTCGGGTAGCGTCGCGTCGACCTGTGGCTGGCGCTTGGAGATGCCCTTGCCGGACCGCTGGGCGAGCTTCACCACGAAGTCGTCGAGGCTGTCGTCCTCGTAGGCGACGTTGCTGATGATCTGTTCGTACGCGGTGTGGTAGACGAACACCGGGGAGTTGTAGCCGTCGCAGGAGATGTCCTCGACGTTGATGTCGTGTTTGATGCCGTCGATACGCTCGTAGCCGACGAAGTCCCGCTTGAGGTAGTACAGTAGCTTTTCGATTTGGTACTCGGTGAGGGCGTCGTAGCCGTCGGCCTCGACGGCCGGTCGTGGCCGTACGGCGATGCCGTCGGGGTCGCCGACCGCCTCCTCCGGCGGGTAGATGCCCCGCGTCTCCCGGACTGACCGGTCGTCGCCGTCTTCCTCGTCCTCGCCGAACAGGTCGGCGACGGAGCCGGCCAGCCGCGAGAACCGGCTGCCGCCCTCCATGCCGAGCTTCTGTGCCAGCCCGTCGTCGATGAGGTTGTACCGGTCGAGCAGGCGCTTGGTCTCGGCCTCGATGACCTCGGCGCGCTCGGCCGTCGTCTCGTTTCTGTGTTCCGCCTCCTGGGAGTACTTGATCGCGTCGGCGAGCTTCTCGGTGAGAAACTCCAGCAGCTCCGACTCGACGTCGGTGAGGTGTGGCTCGATCACGTAGTACTTCAGCTCGTTTTCCTTTTTCGACCGAAAGATGATGACGAAGGCGTACGGCCGGTTCACCCAGTAGCGCTCGACCTCGTCGAAGTGGCGCTTCTTGTGGGCCGGCACGGCCCGCTCGAGGTCGTCCCGTCCGACGAGCGTCTCGTTGCCGGCCACGTCCGTGAAGAACCCGTCTTCGTCGAGTGCCGGCGCCACGTTGACCGACCGTCGAGCCAGCGTCCGGGTCAGCCGCGCTGCCGACTCGACCGCCTCCGTGAGCTCTACACCCCCGCTGTCGTCCGAATCACCCCGCCCGCGACCCCACTCGGTTTCGCTCACAATCCGAGGTACATGTGTTAGACCCTCAAAAACGTTCAGGACGCCACAGGCGCCGACCCCGGAACCGCCGCTACGCGAGGTCCCGGGAGGTGTCGACGGTCACGTCGTCGGTCAGCTCCAGCTTGATCGGCTCGGTGAGGGCGCTGCCGCCGCGGAACTTCGAGACCAGAAGCGCCGTTTCGATCTCGCTGCTCGTGACGTCGCGACGGAGCTCGAACACGATGTCCGCCATGCCGAGCGTCACCGTCCGCCCCCCGGTCGGGTCGGTCCCGTGACAGTGCAGCAGCCCGAGGCTTCCGGTCCGCTGGACGTACGTGTGGAGCTTGTTGAGAAACGACTGGTAGTCGGCGCGGTCGCGCCGCTCGAGGGTGTCGGCGGTGTCGACGATGATGTTGGTCTCGGTGTTGGCCCGCCCGACGACGTCGCCGATCTCGTCGAACGGGGTATCCGGCTCGGCGTAGGCGACCATCGGGTTGCCGACGTCGATCGCCTGGCGGTTGAAGGCCCGCTTGACGCTGGTTTCGTTGCGCAGCGTCGAGAGATACAGCGTCTGCCGCTGTGCGGTGACCCGGTACAGCAGGAGCTCGCTCTGTGTCTGCGGCGGGGCGACGACGGCGACGAGCGACCCCGCCGGGATGCCGCCGTCGAGGTAGTCGTCGACGACGTCGACTCCGGTTTCCATCCGCCCACGCTCCATTCCGTGTCTACTACCGGGGCCGGCAAGTTAAACCCGCGGTATCGTCCACCCCTTCTCCCGCCTGCGGACCGAAGCGGCCTTCGGCCGGCGGCCCCTTCTTCCGTCCATGACAACTCTAGCCGAATCACGCACGGAGATGACCGAGATGCTGCTGCCGAACGAGACCAACACCCTCGGACGGGCGCTCGGCGGCGTCGTGCTGCACTGGATGGACATCTGCGCGGCCATCGCGAGCATGCGGTTCGCGGGCACCCAGTGCGTCACCGCCTCGATGGACAACGTCGACTTCGTCAGCCCGATCGACCTCGGGGAGGTGGCGGTGATCGAGGCGTACGTCTTCGCGACGGGCCGGACGAGCCTCGACGTGAAGGTCGACGTCCACGCCGAGGACCCCCAGGGCGGCGACCGGCGGCCGGCGACGTCGTCGTTCTTCACGTTCGTCGCCCTCGACAAGTCCGGTCGGCCGACGGCGGTGCCGGACGTCGACTGCCCGACCGACGCCGAGGCCGCCCGCCGGGAGGCCGCCCTCGAGGAGCGCCGCGAACAGCTCCGGCAGGTGGCCGACCGCCTCGACTGACTACTCGAACTCCGGCAGGTCGTCCGGCGCTTCGTACTCCGTCTCCCAGTCGATGTAGTCGGCCTTCAGCGTCCGGCTCACCGTGTCGCCCAGCTCCGCCAGCGCCGCATTGATGCCCGAGACGGTCTCCCACGACTCCAGCCCGGGGTGGACGTTTCGCTCCTTCCAGTCCTCCGGCAGGCCCGGGGCGTGGTAGCCGACGCGGTCGGCGAAGGCGTCCCAGAAGAAGTCGTAGCGGTCGAACAGCTCCAGGTCGAGCATGATCCCGAAGGTCCGCTCGTCGACGCCGGCCTCGGCGGCCCACCGCTCGAACGCCTGCTCCCAGGCGCCGTCCGCCAGCAGCGTCTCGATCTCCTCGCGTCCGTAGTCGGTGTCGCCGACCACCTCCGCGTCCTCGTACTGGTTGGGGTCGGTCTCCTCCAGCCGGGGCGGGTCGGGCGGGTCCACGTCGAGGGCCATGCGATCGTTTGGTCGAGCCGACGAATAACCGTGTCGTCGCCGCGCTCAGAACCGCTCGTAGGTCGCCCTGAGCCGGTTGCTCGAGACGACCCGCGGCTCGACGGCGTCGTCGAAGGCGTCCCGGCCGGCGCCCGCCTCGAGGTCGAGTTCGGCGTCCAGCGCCAGCACGCTGAACCGGTAATCGCCGTCGCCGGGCGTCTCGTGACACGGCGAACGGTAGCCGACGGACCCCCCGCCGTTGATCCCCTGGACGGCGCCGGCCGGCTCCTCGAGTCGTTCCGTTCGCGGGCGGTCGGCCGGAACCGAAAGCGGGTCCTCGGGCGGCAGGTTCCACACCGTCCATATCGTCCCGGGGTCGTACCCCCGGAGCCACTCGCCGAGCAGCGCGAGCGAGGCGGTGCCGTCGGGGACGCCCTCGACGACCAGCGGCGGCGACGCCCCCTCGCCGTCGCAGGTGAACCGCCGCGGCAGCGTCTCCTCGAAGGCCGGCGACGACAGCGTCAGCTCGTCCGTCGGCGGCGGCTCATCGCCGATGGTACAGCCGGCGCTCCCGGCCGCGACCGCCGCGGGAACCGAGGCCAGCAGCGCGCGCCGGCGCATGCCGACGGCTCCGACCCGCGGGCTAATGACGCGTGCGGTTCGGCGCCGTGCCGTTGATTACGGTGGCCGTCCTCGGGCCGGACATGGACGCCGAGATCGTGCCTCCCGACCGCCGCCGGTGTCAGTGCTGCGGCCGCACCGACGTCTGGGACGAGTCGGCCGGCAAGTGGGTCATCGCCGCCGAGAACGGCGAACGACGGGTCGGCGACAAGCACTGCATCCACGAGTGGGACATCAACGGCCAGTACAATCCCATCGACCGGGGTGACGAGGGATAGGGGTAACCCGGGGCCGACCGCCGACGCGACGGCGCCGCCGGCGGCCGACGACATCGCGGCCGCGCTCGTCGAAGAGGAGCTGACCGCCTGCTCGACCGCCTCGACCGCCGGTCGACCTACCGCCGGGAGAGAGGTCGTCGCCGAACCGGAGGTCGTCCTGCCCGCGGAGACGACCGCCGACGGCTACGGGCCGCTCCGCGACTGCGTCGTCGAGTTCCACCCCGACGAGGTGCCGTGCGTCGAGCGGTCCGACAGAGCGACCTCCTCGGGGCCTTCAGCGAGTGGGTGGCGACGAGCGTCGACGTCTAGAGGCCGAGCGTCGGCAGCAGCGACTGCTGGAAGACGCCGATCAGGTCCAGCAGGACGATCAGCGACGTCCCGACGAGGATACCGACGGCCGGCGGATCGAGGTGGGTGTCGGCGTGGGCGTACAGCAGCCGCTGTGCGAGTTCGGCGGCCAGCGCGGTCACGGCGCCGAAGACGGCCCCCACGAGGAGGGCGACCGCCAGGCTCGTGGCGGCCGCGAACGCCGTCGGCGTCGCCGCTCCGCCCGCCAGCCCGACGACCGCGAGCGAGGCGACCAGCGCCGCGTGGTGGGTGACGGGGACCCGCTCGACGCCGGCGCAGTGAAACAGTAGCGTCGCGGCCGCCAGCCCGAAGGCGAGAAACGGGCTGCCGGTCCGGTAGGTGAGGAAGGCACCGACGACGCCGACGACCGCCCCGAGCAGCGCCGCCCGCGCCGGGTCGGACTGGCCGGGGAGCCACGGCTCGACGGCGAACCGGCGCCGGTTATCGCCGCCGTCGGCCCGGGGCGGTCGCCGGATTCGCCGCTCGTACGGCGTCATGTCCAGCGGCGTCTCCCCGCGGACCGTCCCGACCAGCGGGAAGCCGAGCACCAGTCGGTGCAACAGCCCGGAGACGACGATCCCGAACGAGATGGGGTCGAACGGCAGCCCGAGCCGGACCGACGCCGCCACGAGGCCGACGCCGACGACGCCGAAGGCGCCGCCGACGGCCATCACGTCGGCCCGCGGGCCGAGCGCCGCGGTGACGTGTTTGGCCTCGTGGTAGTCGAAGTCGGAATCGAGATACCCCTGGCGGGCGGCGAAGGCGGTGGCGGCCGCGCCGCCGGCGAAGGCGACGTGTGGGCCGAACAGCGGCCCGAGACCGGTGAGGGCGGTCAGCCCGCTCGATCCCAGCGCCGCCGGATCCCCGCTCGGTCCCGGAACGCCGTCGGCGGCGACGTCGACGGCCTCGCCGACGACGACGAGCACGCCCGCCAGCGAGAACGCCTCGAGGGCGCCGACGGCGGCGCCGAAGGCCCCGCCGGCGAAGGCGACGACGACGAGTTCGAGCGGGTCAACCACCGCGACCACCCGCGAACGTCGGCAGCATGGGTAGCCGGTGGCCCGCCGAGGCAGATAGCGTTGACGGTCGGCGGCACGGCCAGCGGGCGCCGCGGACGCTCGCGACGGCGCTCGACGTCGACGAGCCCGGGGGACCGGGACCGGAGCCGGAGCCGGACCCGGAACCCGGACCGGAGCCGGAGCCGGCGACCGGCGCCGACGCGACGCCGGAGGTGACGGAGACGAAGCCAGAGACGGAGGCGGACGCGGAGCCCGACCGAGCGGCCGTCCGCACCGGGAGGTTCTTGCTTCGTCGCCGCCACCGTCCCTCCCATGCATCCGCGCGCCGAAGAGTTCGCACGACGGGCGGCCGACGACCACGGCTTCGACGTCGACGTCCACGAGTTCCCGGAGGGGACGAAGACGGCGGCCGACGCGGCGGCGGCCGTCGGCTGTAGCGTCGCACAGATCGCCAGCGGTATCGTCCTGTCGGCCGACGACGACCTGGTCGTCAGCATCACCAGCGGCGCCAATCGGGTCGACGAGTCGACGCTGGCCGACCTCGTCGGCGCCGGATCGGCGACGATGGCCGATGCCGACGATATCAAGGCGACGCTCGGATGGGCCATCGGCGGCGTCCCGCCGTTCTGTCACGAGGCCGACGTCCCGGTGTTCATGGACGAGACGCTCACCGGCCACGAGGAGGTGTGGGCCGCCGCCGGCACGCCCGAGGCGGTGTTCCCCATCGCCCCCGACCGGCTGCGGGAGCTGTCGGGGGCGACCGTCGCCGACGTGGCTACGACCCCACCCGTATCGACGACGTCTCCCGGCACTGGGTCGAAGACGAATTGTCGAGGGACCGCTTCGCGGCGCCGCTCCGGCGGGCGTACGACGCGGTCGCCGAGGGCGAGGAGTTCGAGGAGTCCGTCTCGAAAGACCGTGGCGTCCCGGTCGACGTGACGCCGCGAGTCGGGCGGCTGGAGGGCAGGTCGGCCGTCGGCGCGGAGACGGCCGTCGAGGTTCGCCGGCGGAAGTGAGCAGCGGCCGGCAGCCGGCGGCCAGCAGCGGGCAGCGGGCAGCCGAACCGCGCCGCGACCCGGCGCCGTTCCGGACGTACGGCCGGCAGCCGTCCACTGACGGCACTCGCCTGGCACAGAGTTATATCGGTCGATATCGTACGATCGGGTGGAGCCTTCGGGCTCCGTAGTGTCACAGGGGGAGTTCCTCCCCCATCCGTTCGTGCGGAAGTTCGTCGACGAGCGCCCCGTGTACACGACGATCGCCGAGGGCCGTCTCCGGCAGCGTCCCGACCGGACAGCCGCACATCCGCTCGAGTTCGTCGGGGTTGGTCCGCTCGGCGACGGAGTCGCCGCCGTACCGGTTGAGCGCGACCCCGAGGACGTCGACGTCGCGCCGGCGCAGCGCCTCGACGGTCAGGGCCGTGTGGTTCAGCGTGCCGAGCCCCGACCGGGCGACGATCAGCGCCGGCAGCGACAGGTCGGCGACGAAATCGACGATCTCCCGGCGGGGCTCGTTCGACAGCGGCACCCGGAGCCCGCCGGCGCCCTCGAGGACGCCGACCTCGGCGGCATCGAGCGCCGTGCGGCTCTCTTCGAGCAGCGGCTCGTAGGCGAGCGGATCGTCGGCTCGGCGGGCCGCCACCGCCGGCGCCAGCGGCTCGCCGAACGTCCGGAGCCGGCTCGCGGCCGCCTCCGTCGCGCAGACGTCCTGGACGTAGCCGGCGTCGTCGTCCTCGGGGAAGCCGGTCTGTGCGGGCTTGACCGCACGGGCGTCGACGCCGCGGCCGCGGAGCCGGGCGACGAGCGCGGCCGTGACGACGGTTTTGCCGACGCCGGTGTCCGTGCCGATGACGGCGACGGCCCCGTTCACCGCGGGCCCTCCTCGGCGGCGGCCTCGAACGCCGCCAGACAGCGATCGATGTCGGCGTCGGTGTGGGTCGCCTGTGGCGCCAGCCGAATCCGGCTCGTCCCCTCGGGGACGGTCGGCGGCCGGATGGCCGGCGCGACGACGCCCGCCTCGCGGAGCCGTTCCTCGAGGGCGAGCGCCTCGGCGCGGTCGCCGACGACGACCGGCAGGACGTGGGTGTCGCCCCATACCTCGTAGCCGAGCGCCTCGAGACCGTCCCGAAGCCGGTCGACGTTCGCCCACAGCGGCTCGCGCCGGTCGGGCGCGAGCTCCAGCGCCCGCTCGGCGGCGGCGGCCGCCGCCGGCGCCAGCCCCGTCGAGAAGACGAACGACCGGGCGGCATTCAGCAGGTGCTCGATCAGCGGCTCGGCGCCGGCGACGAAGCCGCCCTGTGCGCCCAGCGCCTTCGACAGCGTTCCGAGCTGGACGTCGACGCGGCTTGCGAGGCCGCGCTCGCCGACGACGCCGCCGTCGTAGACGCCGGTGGCGTGGGCCTCGTCGACCAGCAGCCACGCGCCGAACCGCTCGGCGACGTCGCAGATCGCCGACAGCGGCGCGACGTCGCCGTCCATCGAGAACACCGAGTCCGTGACGACGAGCCACGACCCCTCGGCGACGGCGACGCCGTCGGCCCGCCGTTCCATCGCCGCCGCGAGGTCGTCGACGTCGCAGTGGTCGTACACCTCGACGTCGGCGCCGGACAGCCGCGCACCGTCGACGATGCTGGCGTGGTTCAGCTCGTCGGAGAAGATGACGTCCGGCGACAGCGCCGTGATGGTGCCGACGTTGGCCGCGTAGCCGGACGAAAAGACCAGCGCCCGCTCGGTGCCCTTCTCGGCGGCGAGCCGCCGCTCCAGCGACCGGTGGACGGGCGTGTCGCCGACGACGAGCCGGGAGGCGCCGGCGCCGGTACCGATCTCGCGGGCCGCGCGGGCGGCGGCGTCGGCCACCCGCTCGTCGCCGGCCAGCCCGAGGTAGTTGTTGGCCGCGAGGACGACCCGTTCGTCGCCGAAGGCCGGCAGGTCGCCGCCGGGGTCGTCGGCCGTCCGGGCGCGGGCGGCGACGGCGTCGACGGGGTCGAGGCTGCGCCGCAGGCCGACCCGTTCCCGCTCGGCGAGCCGCGTCTCGAGGTCGAAGCCGTGGTCGCCGCCGCGTTGCAGCGACATCAAATCAGAACCCGGGCATCAGGTCCGCGGGGCCGAAGACGCCGTACTCGCCGGCGCGGTTCCGCCGGACGCCGGCCGTCAGGTAGCCCAGCGCCGGCCCGTTGACGTTCGCTTCCATGCTGGTGTCGTCGTCGAGCTGGAACGTGTTCGTCCCGCGTTCGCCGTCGAAGGTCCGGCCGGTCACCTCGACGGTCGTCGTCGTCGGCTTCTCGTCGGAGCGGACGTCCAAGATTCCGCCGACGGTGACGTCGTCGGCGTCGCAGATGCCGGCCCGCTCCAGCAGGACGTCGTCGGCGTGTTCCATGTCGGTGAACTCGATGCGGCCGTCGTGTTCCTCGACGATGGTCTCGATCTCCTCGTCGGTGAGGTCCCGGGCCGTCTCGATGTCGTAGCCGTCGAGGTGGGCGATGTCCTCCCGGACGGTGCCGCGGTTGTCCTCGTAGCCGGACTTCAGGCCGACGCCCCACCAGATGTCGACGGACTCGACCTCGACGAACGACTGGGCGGCGAGCGCCGCCGCGCCGGTCAGAAAGCCCGGCGTGGCGCCGGCGCCGCAGACGAACGTGATTCCGGACTCCTCGAAGGTCGCCTCCCGGTCGTCGAGGATGTCGATGACGCGGGAGCGCTTGAGCACGTCCACGAGGACGCCCCCGTAGCCGGCCTCGGCGAACCGCTCGCCGACCCGCGGGATGAAGTCGTGTTCGAGGTTCGGCAGCGCGACGAGAACGGCGTCGATAGCGTCGGACTCTGCAATTATGTCGTCGATGGGCGTCTCGGTGGGGTCGGCCTGCGCCGAGGCGGCCACGCCCTGCATCTGGCCGCTCCGTTTGACCGCCGCCCCGCCGTCGGGTCGCGGGTCGGCATCCTCCCCGCTCGCGTCCGAGGCCGCTCCGGTCTCACTCGCGACGTTGCCCTCCGTCGCCGCCAGCAGCTCGTCGACGTCGAGGCCGTCGTGGTCGACGGCCACGCCGTTGCGGTCGCAGGCGGCGACCGGCGTCAGGTCGTCCTTCGACGTGGAGTACTCGAGCGCTCGTCGTCCGATACCGCCCGTGCCGAGAACCGCGAAGTCGATGTCATTCATTGTCGTGTGTCCGTCAGTCGTCGAGTTCGGTGCTCGCGTTGCTCGTCGCGGTGCCGACGGCCGTGTCGGGTGCGGGCTCGCGGTGTCCGTCCCGTACCTCCTCGGGGTCGAAGTCGTTGACCTCGCGGTTCGGCTCCAGGCCGGCCCGTCGCATGATCTCGATGTCGTCGCCGGGGTCCTGGCCCTCGGTGGTGAGGTAGTCGCCGGTGAGGATGCCGTCGGCGCCGGCCTCGAAGGGGAGGTGCTGTTCGTCGGGCGCGAGGTTGACCTCGCGGCCGCCGGTCAGCCGGACCCGCGAGTCGGGGTGCAGGAAGCGGTAGACCGCGATGGTCTTCAACAGCGCCGGCTTCGAGATGTCGGCGTGGTCGCGGTCGCCCAGCGGCGTGCCCGCGACCGGGTTGAGGACGTTCACCGGCAGCGAGGAGACGCCGATCTCCTGCAGTTCGACGGCGGCGTCGACGCGGTCGGCCGGCGACTCGCCCATCCCGAGGATGACGCCGGCACAGAGGTCCATCCCGACGGCCTTCGCCCGCCGCAGCGTCTTCAACCGGTCTTCGAAGGAGTGGGTGCCGACGACCTCCGGGAAGTACCGCCGGGAGGTCTCGATGTTGTGATTGTAGTGGTTCAGCCCCTCCGCGGCGAGGATCTCCGCCTCCGTCTCGGTCAACAGCCCGAGGGAGGCGTCGACCTCGACGTCGGTCTCGTCGCGCACCAGCCGGATGGCTCGGATGATGTCGTCCCACTCGTCGGGACGGTGCTTCCTGGAGACGCCCTTCTCGGCGACGACGATGCCGAACCGCTGGGCACCGTCGCGTTCGGCACGTCTCGCGGCCTCCAGGACCTTCTCGGGGCCGAGGAACCCGTAGGTGTCGATGCCGGTGTCGAAGTGGGCCGACTGCGCACAGAAGCCGCAGTCCTCCGCGCAGTCGCCCGCCTTCGCGTTGACGATGCTGCAGGCGTCGACGGCGCCGTCGGAGAACTCCCGCCGGACTAAGTCGGCGCCGGCCGACAGCGGCTCGACCGGCTGCGCCAGCAGCGCGAGCCCGTCGGTCCTGTCGAGCCGCTCGCCGTCGAGGAGCCGCTGGACCGCGTCGTCGACCGTTCGGTTGCCCGTCTCGTAAACCACTCTAGTTCCGGCAGTTTACAGGAGTATAAAACTACCGGGCGGCTTCGCAGTGACTACTGCGAGTCGCTACCGCCCGGTGCCGGGCGACCCGGTCACTCAGCGTCAGTGCGGCTCCGCTTTCGTCGTGCCGAAACTCACCGCAGTAACCACCGTCAGGCGTGGGCCTCGATTGCCTCGACGAGCGTCTCCTCGTTTTGGACGCCGACCATCCGGTCTTCGGGCTCGCCGTCGACGAACAGATACAGCGTGGGAACGCCCTGGATCTGGTACCGAGTGGCGAGTTCCTGGTGGGCGTCGATGTCTACCTTGGCGACGGCCGCGGGCGTCGACTCGGCGACCGACTCGACGGTCGGCTCGAGCATCTCGCAGGGGCCGCACCAGTCGGCGTAGAAGTCTGCGAGTACGACCTCGTGGCCGGCCAGCAGCTCCTCGAGGTGGTCGCCGCTCTCGACGTGGACGGGCTCGTCGGGCGTGCCCGCCCGGTTGCGGAGTTGTTCTTTCTTCTGTTCGCGGATGTCCTCGATGTCTTCTGCGTCGCTCATACCGAACGGTAGGTCGAGACCGGATTAACTCCTTCGGGGAACTGTACCGGGCCGCACGGACCGCGGCGACGGGCGACGGTCGGCGGTGTTCAGATAAGCACCGGCGAGCCGGTCCGTTTCTGCCGGCTACGAAGCCGAACCCTGGCGGACCGAACGGGCGAGACGCCGCGTGGCGGCGTCGCCGTGGTTCGAGAGAGCGGAGCTCTCTCGTCATCTGCTCACGAGCGGCTCCGCCGTCCGTTCGCACGGGTCGCGGGACTCGACGAGTCCCGCGCATATCACGAACGGCGCGAAGCGCCTTTCGAACGACCACGGTATGAGGCAGCCGGTGAAACCGGCCGCCCACTCGGCGACCCCTGGCGTTCGCGGCGCCGTGCGCCGCGAGTTCGGGAGAGCAACGCTCTCCCGGTGACGTAAGCGGAGAGGGAGCCTACGGCTCCCTCGGGTAGTCGGCGCCGTGCGCCGACGACAGAGAGGGATCGGAGATCCCTCAGGCAGTCGGGCGTCGCCCGACGACCGCGAGGGACCGGCGGTCCCTCGGGCCGCTCGCGCGGCGCTGCCGCGCAAAGACACTACAGGGGGCGAAGCGACCGAGGAGCGTGGTTCGAAAGATGTCGTGCGTCGTTCGTCAGTGCGGGAAATCGGAGATTTCCCGCTTGCGGCCAGAATCCGCCGGATTCCGGCACCGTCACGAGAGAGCGTCGCTCTCTCGAACGGCAGTGAATTCCGGGCAGCGAGGCGACGGCGTTGCCTCGGGCCAGGCGAGCGGGCCGTGCGAGGCGGGTTCACCGCCGCGAAGTCCCGGCGTGGAGCGCCGCGCATGGCCCGCGAGCAGCAGTCGGCAGCGCCGAGGGCTTTCTTGACTCCGGAATCTCTATCTAAACATTACCCCGCTGCCGGTCAGGGCGCCGGGAGCACGTCAGCGTCGGGGTGGAGCACGCGGTAGTCGTCGTCGTCGACGCTGACGACCGCCCAGTCGTACTCCGGTTCGGCCGCCAGAAGGCGCTCGCGGACCTCGGTGGCCCGTTCGGCCCGGGCGACGAAACACCGGAGCTGTCCGTGTGTCGCCGCCTGCTCCGGGTCGGCGGTCGTGACGTGAACGGTCCGCCACTTCCGCTCGGCGCGGAGCTCCTCGCCGTCGTCGGTGACCTCGTACCCGAGGTTGCTGAAGATGGTGCGTGCCTCCTCGATCAGGGATGTGCTAACGGCTCCCATTCGTCCGGAGTTGTGCGTACTCCGGAATAAACATTCGCACGTACTTGTTCGATGACCTGTCCGTCCGCCGGCATCGCCGGACGGAACGGCCGCGGCGACTTTCTTTTGGACCTATCGGCGCGATTACTCGTGGGCGGCGTCCCACTCCTCGGCCTTGTGGAAGTTCGAGCAGACGTTGCACTGGATGCGGCCCATCGAGTCGACGGCATTGTCGAACGACTCGCAGTTCGTGCAGTAGAAACCCCAGCGCCGCTCGCCGTCGGGACCGGCGTAGACGACGCGGAACGGACCCTTGTTGCCGCGCTCGGCCCGGTCGGCGAGATAGAGCGATTCGCCGTCCGGGCCGCGTCGCTGCTCCATGCCGGCGGGAGGCCGGCCGCCGGCAAAACCTTCACGGTCTCGACACGGTTTTGCGGCCGCCGTTTCTCGCTACGACGTGCGTCTCCTCCACTACTCCGACGTCGAGAACGCCCACGACGACCCCGAGCGGATCGCCAGGCTGGCGGGATTACTCCGGGAGCTGAACGGCGACGACGCCGTTGTCTGCGGCACCGGCGACAACGTCGCCCCGGGCGTGCTCCCGCTCGTCACCCGCGGCGAGCAGGCGCTCGATTTCTTCGCGGCCGCCGACCCCGACCTCTCGACGTTCGGCAACCACGACTTCGACTTCGGGCTCGACCGGACGGCCGAACTCGTCGCACGGTCACCCCAGCGGTGGCTCTCGGCGAACGTCTCCGTCGACGGCACCCCCGTCGCCGGCGCCGACCCCTGGACCGTCCGGTCCGTCGACGGCCGCCGCGTCGGCTTCCTCGGGCTGACGGACCCGACGACCCCCTCCGGCACCGACGACGCTGCCGCCCTGTCGTTCGACGACCCCGTCGCGGCGACGCGGCGGGCCGTCGAGGCGATGGACGACCCCGACGACGTCGTCGTGCTGTCGCATCTCGGCCGCGCCGACGACCGCCTGGCGGCCGCCTGCGACGTCGACGTCGTCCTCGGTGGTCACGTCCACTCCGAGCGGATCGAACGCGTCGCCGGGACGCTGCTGACCCGGCCGGGCGACGGCGGTCGGACGGTGCTGGAGGTGGATCTCGCCGATCGGTCGGTGACGCGCTACCCGGTCGCCGACGGCCCGCCCGCGGCGGCGCTGGCCGAGCGGTACCGCCGCCGGCTCGACGAGGCCGGCCTCGACGAGGTCGTCGCCCGGGTCGACGAGCCGGTCGAGCGCACCGACCGGGAGGCGTTTCGCGGCGAGAGCCGCGTCGGCAACTTCGTCGCCGACGCCTACCGGTGGGTCGCCGAGCGAGACCTCGGCTCCGTGCCGCCGGTCGTCGGCCTGCAGAACAGCGGCGGCATCCGGACCGGGCCGCCGCTGGCCGGCGCGGTGACCGTCGCCGACCTCGTCGGCCTGGTGCCGTTCGGCGAGCCGGTGGCCGTCGTCGAGCTGTCCGGCCGGGCGCTGCGTTCGACGTTCCGGGAGGCCGCCGACACGACCGGCTTCGGCGAGGCCGACTGGTGGCACGCCCACGTCTCCGGAGCGCAGCTCCGTTATGACCACGCCGACGACGCCCTGCTGTCGGCGCGCGTCGACGGCAACCCGGTCGACGACGACGCCCGCTACCGGCTCGCGGTCTCGGCGTTCCTGCTGGAGACCGACGCCGAGTTCCCGACGCTCACCGACCGCGACCCGCTCGCCCGGTACGGGGCCCAATACGAAGTGCTGGTCGACTACGCCCGGACGGTCGGCGTCGAGCCGACCGTCGAGGGTCGGGTTCGTCGAAGGCGCCCGGCGTCTCGGCGACCGTCTGGAAGGTGCCGCGGTCGCCGACCGGGACGCTCACCGCCGACCGGTACGGCCCCTTCGGCTCGGCCGCCGACATCCTCTCGAGGTCCGCAGCTGGATACGACTCGCCGGACCGGTAGGTCAGCTCGACCGGCCCCTCGTCGACGCCCATCGGCTCGACGTTCTCGGGGGCGTCGAATCCGAGATGGCCAGCGCCTCCAGCAGCCCCGTCGACTCCGGGTCGATCACGTAGATGCCAAATCGGGGATTGCGTCGGCGGCCTCGACGGTGTGCTCGCCGACCGCCAGCCGGCTCCGTAGGGTCCGCGATCTCGGCGGCGAAGTCGGAGCGCCCGCAGCGCTCGCTCCCAGTGGCCGCGTCTCGTCGCGTCCGGGGGAGGGCGGTCGCACTCGAATACCTGCGCCGCGTTCCGAGTCCCGAGTCGGCCGGTCAGGGAAACGGGTGGTGGGCCCGATCCGGCCGGGGCTCGAAGCCGAGCGCGGCCGGCACCGTCTCGGCCCGCTCGCCGAAGTACGGCTCGTCGGTGAACAGCGGCTGTGCGGCCGGGACGACGACCCGGACGGCCTCGAAGCCCAGCGCGTCCGGACTCCTCGGCGGCCCGATCCGGTCCCATGCGGCGCAGCTCGAGCCAGTTCTGTACCGCCTCCGCCAGCGCCCCTCGGGCCGCCGCCGCCGGGTCCAGCGACGCCGACGACCCGGCCGCGAACCGCGGCCACGCGCCGTCGCGGTGGACGCAGGCCGCCACTACCGGTACGTCGACGTCCTGCGTGAGGAGCAGCGCCGTCGTCGACAGCCCCTCGCTGCCGGCCCGGGCGGCCAGCGTCCCGAATCCCTCGTCGTCGACGGCCAGCCCCGCCGGCTCGTCCGTCGAGTACCACGACAGCATCGCCGCGTCCCGCTCGAGGACCTCGTACAGCCCCGACAGCAGCGCCTCGACGCCGCCGTTGCCGAGCCCGAGCCCGGTCGTGATCGCCGGCCGTATCCGCCGCTCCGGCGGCGGGAAGACGACCAGCTCGGCCGGCAGCTGGACGGTCTCGCCCGACACGAGGTCATCGGCGTCGTGCCAGACATCGACCGCCGCCGTCTCGACGGGGTCGCCCGGCGCGACGAACCGTTCCGGCGGGACCGGCGACGCCGGCTCCCCGCGGAGGTCGTCGGTCCGGTAGATGGCCGCGGCGTACCGCTCCAGCGCCTCCCCGAGCGCCCGCATGAACGCCGGGTCCCACTCGCGGGCGACGCCGGCGGCGTGGTCCGGCGGGTCGGCGTCGGCGAACGGCGCCGACGCGAGCGTCGACAGGTAGTACGGCACCGGAAACGACTCCGCCTCGCCGACGGCGGCGACCGGGCCGAGCCGCTCGTCGAGGGCCGCCTCCGCCGACGCGAGCGCCTCCGTCAGCGGCCGCGCGCCGTCGTCGGTCCGCAGCGACCGGTCGGGCGCCGCCGCGCAGTCGCAGAACGGGACCGGCAGCGGCCGGCGCCGGGCGTGCGGCACCTCGACGACGCCGCCGAGCAGCGACGACTCCCCGCCGCCGGCCAGCGCCGCCAGCTCCCGGCCGGCGACGGCACCGGCGAACCGCGCGGTCGCGGCCCCGGCGTCGCCGCCGTCGGTCCCGTCGCCGACCGCCTCGACCCGCCGGCGGAGGCAATCGTAACACGCCGTCCCGGGGGCGTGTCCGGAGACGGCGGCGTCGACGCCGGCGACCGCCCGCCCGCCGATACCGCCGACTTCGACGACGACGACCGGCGTCTCCGAGTTCCGGGCCGCCGTCGCCGCGCTCCGGAGGTCGTCGTCGACGTCGCCCGCGACGACGGTGACGTCCGTCCGGCCGACGGCACCCGGGTCGACCGGTCGCGCGTCCGCGCTCCCATCGTCGATGGCCGCGCGGACGGCCTCGACGGCGGGGCCGGTGCCGACCAGCCCGATGGTCGTCACCGCGACCACCGTCGTCGCCGCGATACCGTGCGGATCGACCCCGTCGCTCGGGGGCATCCGTCCCGGCCGCGAGTCGTGCGGTCGCGTCGCGAGACGGCCGCCGGCGCGCGGAGTGGAGATGTCCTCACGGCAGTGGCTACGGGGGCAGCGTCGAAAAAGCTGAAGATGATCCGCCGGCCGTCAGGCCGCGAGCATCGACTGGGCGACGCTGGCGAGCTGACCGTTGTCGGTCCCCTCGAGCCGCTCGTCGCCGAGCTTCAGCCGGAGGCGCGGCCGGCCCACGTCGATGGGGACCTTCTCGGTGTCGATGAGCCCCGTTTCCTCGAGGCGGCTCTTGGTCCGGGAGAACGTGGCCTTCGAGGCGATGCCGATGTCCTCGCCCCACTTGGAGATGTCGTACAGCAGGTCCTCGTTCTTGGCGGCCACC
>PXSC01000014.1:0-1347 GCA_003023535.1 Halobacteriales archaeon QS_9_70_65
TCGTCGGTGTTGCGCGTGACCATCATCTTGCCGCCGGGGATGGCGTCGACGCGGTAGCCGTCGACGCGGACGATGCGGGCGTCGTCGTCGGCGAACAGCGTCCCGCAGACGCCGATTTCCCGGTCGCCGTCGCCGACGGTGACGGTGACCAGCGACTGGAAGTCCTCGGCCTGCCGGCGTTTGGTCTCGGAGACGCCGATGCCGCGCTCCTCGGCGATGCGGGGGGCGTTGACGGCGTTGACCTGCCACTCCAGCGGCCGGAAGACGCCCTTCAGCGCCGACGCGGTGACGAGCTCGACGTCCTCCTCGGCGATGTCGCCCTCGTAGGTCACCTCGACCGATTCGAGCCGGCTGTCGAGCAGCTGGACGGCGATCTTGCCGGCCGTCTCCGCCAGGTGGATGTACGGCTCGACGCGGGGGAACGCCGATTCGTCGACGGAGGGGGCGTTCAGCGCGTTCGCCACCGGAGCGCCGTCGAAGGCGGCGACGACCTGCTCGGCGGCCGAGACGGCGACGTTCTCCTGGGCGGCCTCCGTCGAGGCGCCGAGATGCGGCGTGACGACGACGTCGTCGACGCCGAGCAGCGGGCTGTCGGCCGGCAGCGGCTCCTCGCCGAAGACGTCCAGTGCCGCCCCCTCGAGGGTGCCGTCGCGGACGGCCGCCGCCAGCGCCGGCTCGTCGACGATGCCGCCGCGGGCGCAGTTGACGACGTAGCCGCCGGCCATCGCCTCCAGCTCCGCGGCACCGATCATGTTCTCCGTCTCCGGCGTCAGCGGCGTGTGGATCGTCAGGACGTCGGCCCGCTCCAAGACGGCGTCGAGGTCGGCCAGCTCCGTACCGAGCTGGTCGGCCCGCTCCTCGGAGATGTAGGGGTCGTAGGCGACCGGCGTCATTCCCAGGGAGTCGAGCTTCTTGGCGACCTCCTGGCCGACCCGGCCCAGCCCGACGACGCCGAGAATCTTGCCGTCGAGTTCGGAACCGAGGAACTCGTCTTTCGCCCACTCGCCGGCCGTCAGCCGGACGTGGGCCTGCGGGATCGAGCGGGCGGTCGCGAACGCCATCGCGACGGTGTGTTCGGCGGCCGCCCGGACGTTGCCCGCCGGGGCGTTGGCGACGACGACGCCCGCGTCGGTCGCGGCGTCGATGTCGATGTTGTCGACGCCGATGCCGGCCCGGCCGACGATGACCAGGTCGTCGGCCGCCTCGAAGGTCGCCTCCGTCACCTCGGTGCCCGACCGGACGATCAGCGCGTTGGCGTCGGCGACCGCCTCGAGCAGCGTCTCCCCCGTCGTCTCGTACTCCGTGACGACCTCGTGGCCGGCGTCGCGCAACACCTCGATCCCCGCC
>PXSC01000014.1:1441-3145 GCA_003023535.1 Halobacteriales archaeon QS_9_70_65
GCTGGATACGACCC
This sequence comes from Halobacteriales archaeon QS_9_70_65, assembly GCA_003023535.1. The sequence goes on from PXSC01000014.1 coordinate 1,456, forward strand.
TCGAGCAGTTCCGCGGCGGCACCCCCGAACACGCCGCCGACGGCTACGTCGAGGAGAACCTCGGCGGGCAGGCGCCGAACTCGACGGGGGCGTTCGTCGTGGTGCGGAGCGACGGCAACGCCCTCAGCACGGCCGCCTACCGCCGGCAGCTCCGGGCTCAAGGGCGGCTCCGCTCCGACCCCGTCGTCGGCCCGACGCTCGTCGACGACCAGCAGCCGCTGGGGGTCGCCAACGTCGTCGCCATCGTCAAGATCCGCCGCGAGCAGGGCGTCGACCCCGACGAGATCACCGTCGAGCCGCGGCCCTCGCTGGCGCGACAGCGGGCGGCGGTCGCGAACCTCACCGACCGCGAACGGGAGCTGTACACCGGTTACGCGGTGACGCTCGTGCTGGGCGACGTCGACCACACCTGGCCCGAGGGCGGCGCCTTCAGCATGGTGCCGACGTCGTATCTGCCGTCGGACCGCCGGGCGGAGTCGACGGCCATCGTCGTCTCCCACCGGGAGGACACCCCGCCGGCGGAGCTGGCCCGCGCCCAGACCCGGATGGCCGAGATCGTCGACGAGGAGACCGAGGGCAACGCCTCCGTCATCGGCGACGGCGTCGTCGACGACGAGCTCCGGCGGTCGTCGTTCGACAGCCTCGCGGTCGTCGGCCCGCCGGCCGTCCTGTTCGTGGTGGCCGTCCTGCTGTTCGCCTACCGGGACCTCCTCGACGTCGCGCTCGGTCTGCTGGGGGTCGGGCTCGTCCTCGTGTGGACGCTCGGCTTCATGGGGTGGGCCGGCATCGTCTTCAACCAGCTGTTCGTCGCCGTTCCGGTGCTGCTGATGGGGCTGTCCATCGACTACGCCATCCACGTGTTCATGCGGTACCGCGAGGAGCGGCCGCCGGACGACGCCTCGTCGGTCGCGGTCGACGACGGCGACGGCGGCCGGCCGCGGTCGGTCCGCGGCGGGATGGCGACGGCTCTCGGCGGGCTGGGCGGCGCCCTCGCGCTGGTCACGGCGACGACGGCGACGGGCTTCGCCTCGAACCTCGTCAGCGGCATCGCCCCGATCCGGCAGTTCGGCCTGGTCAGCGCCGTCGGCATCGTCGGGGCCTTCCTCGTCTTCGCGCTGCTGATCCCGGCGCTGAAGGTCGAACTCGACGAGCGGCTGGAGGCCGCCGGCGTCGGCCGCCGGCGGCGGGCGTTCGGCACCGGCGGCCGGCTGTCGGCGCTGCTGGCGCTGCCCGTCGCCGGCGCGCGGCTCTCGCCGGGCGGCGTCGTCGCCGCCGCCCTCGTGGTGACGCTCGTGGCCGGCGCCGGCGCCGCGACCGTCGACACCACCTTCGAACAGCAGGACCTCCTCGTCGAGGAGACGCCCGCCTGGATGGACGACCTCGGGCCGCTGGCGCCCGGCGACTACGCCGTCCAGCGGAACATCGCCTACGCCGACGACGCGACCTACGTCTACGACGGGACGACGACGCAGGTGCTCGTCAGGGGCGACGTCACCGACGACGACACCCTCGAGCGGGTCCAGGCGGCCTCCGACCGGGCCAACCGGACCGGCGTCCCGCTGGTGCTGCCCGACGACACCAACGCCACGCGGAGCCCCGTCCGGGTGATGGCCGACCTCGCCGAGGACGACGACGAGTTCGCGGCGGCGTACGCGGCCGCCGACGGCGACGGCGACGGCGTCCCCGACCG
>PXSC01000014.1:3192-3971 GCA_003023535.1 Halobacteriales archaeon QS_9_70_65
GCGAGCCGGCGGCGACCGCCACCGCCCGGGCGGCGGCCGAGCCGGTCGACGGCGACGGTCTCGAGGCGATCGCCACCGGCCAGCCGGTGATGAACCAGGCGGTCGCCGAAGACCTCTTCGCGACGGTGCTCGAGGCGCTGCTCGTCACGCTGGCCGTCGTACTCGCGGTGCTGGTCGCCGTCTACCGCCGCGCCGAGGGGTACGCCAGCCTCGGGGTCGTGACGCTGACGCCGGTCGTGCTGGCGGTCGCCTGGATCACCGGCTCGATGGCGGCGCTCGGGGTTCCGTTCAACGTGATGACCGGCCTCATCACGAGCTTCACGATCGGGCTCGGTATCGACTACTCCATCCACGTCTCCGAGCGGTACGTCTCCGAGCTGAACCGCGGCGTCGGCGCCGAGACGGCCCTCGAGCGGACGATATTCGGCACCGGCGGCGCGCTGTTGGGGTCGACGGCCACCACCGCCGGCGGCGTCGCGATCCTCGGGCTGGCGCTGCTGGCCCCGCTACAACAGTTCGGCGTCATCACCGCCCTCACGATCGTCTACGCCCTCCTCGGTAGCGTCGTCGTCCTGCCGAGCCTGCTGGTGCTGTGGACCCGGTGGGCCGACGCCGACCCCGCCGTGTCGTCGGGCTGACCGCCGAACCGACGCTTTCGTACCCCGCCGTCTCCCAGTCGGGGTATGCTCGTCGCCTTCGACTTCGACGGGACGCTGTCGGACTCCGAGATGACCGTCCTGCTGGGCGAGCAGGCCGGCGTCGCCGACGAGATCGCCGAC
>PXSC01000015.1 GCA_003023535.1 Halobacteriales archaeon QS_9_70_65
GTGGACGGTGAGGCTCCGCTCCTCCTCGAACTCCTTGATGAAGTACTCCTCGGTGCGGGCGAACAGCTTCCAGTCGATGAGCCGGGTGTCGTCGCCGGGCGCGTAGCGCCGATAGTCGCTGAACGTCAGCCCCTCGCCGACCCGTGGCGACTCCTGGTCGCCCTGCCGCAGCGCCGCCGCCTGGCGGTCCAGGGCCGCCCCGACCCGGCCCAACTCGTCGAGGAAGTCGGGGTCGATGGTCACGGCCGCCACCCCGCCCGGCCGCCGCCGCCCGGACGTCGCGGCCGTCGGTGGGCTCCACCGTCGCCTCCGGCTCCGCCTCCGTCTTCGGCTTCGGCTTCGACTTCGCGTCCACGGTCGCATCCCGCCGGCGTCCCGTCCATCGTCACTCCAGCAGCGACGCGACGACGTCGTCGGCGGTGGTGCCTTCCCGCTCCGAGCGGAAGTCGAGGACGATGCGGTGCCGGAGGACGGGCGCGGCCAGCGCCTCGATGTCCTCCGCGGCGACGTGCGAGCGGCCCTCGAGGAACGCCCGGGCCTTGGCGGTCGACACCAGCGCCATGCTCGCCCGCGGGCTGGCGCCGAACTCGATGGCGTCGGCCTCGCGGGTCCGTCGGACGATGTCGACGGCCCGCTCGCGGACGTCCTCGGCGATGGGGACGTCCCGGACGAGCCGCTGGGCGGCGCGGATCTCCTCGCGGGTGAGCACCCGCTCGACCGGTACCGTCTCGCTGCCCTCCGTGTAGAGGTCGACGATCTCCTCCTCCTGCTCGCGGCCGGGGTAGTCGACCAGCAGCTTCATGGTGAAGCGGTCGGTCTGCGCCTCCGGCAGCGCGTACGTCCCCGACTGGTCGATGGGGTTCTGCGTCGCCAGCACGAAGAACGGCTCCGGGAGGTCGTAGGTGTCGCCGGAGGCCGTCACCTGCCGCTCCTGCATCGCCTCCAATAGCGCCGCCTGGGTCTTCGGCGTCGCGCGGTTGATCTCGTCGGCCAGCACCACGTTCGCGAAGATCGGCCCTTCCTCGAAGACGAACTCCCGGCCGGCGTCCGTCTCGCGGATGATCTCCGTGCCGGTGATGTCGGACGGCATCAGGTCCGGGGTGTTCTGGACCCGCGAGAAGCCGAGGTCCGTTACCTCGGCGACGGTGCGCACCATCGTCGTCTTCCCGAGCCCGGGATTCGACTCCAGCAGCGCGTTGCCGTCCGCGAGAATGCAGACGAACAGCCCGTCGAGCACCGCCTCCTGGCCGACGATACGGCGGTCCAGCTCCTCGCGGGCGTCCCGTAGCTTCGATTGCAGCTCGTCGATATCGTACTCGTACTGTTCGTCGTCGGCCGTGAGGTCCGTGTCCTGTGTCATGTGTTCGGTCGTGTCGATTGGACGGTCACGTTCACTCCTGTTCGCGGATCCGGAGGTTGTACTCCCTGACGAGTTCGGCGTTCTCCACGCGGTCGGGGCGGCTGAAGGCCGCCTGCCGGGTCTCGACGTCGGCGCCGCCGGCACCGCCCCCGTCGGACGGGAAGTTCCGGTCCTCTTCGATCGGCCCGTCGCCTTCGTTGGCCTCCACCTCGGCGGTGACGTCCTCGCTGCCGCGGTCGACCGGGTCGGGGTCGCCCAGCACGGCGCCGCCGTCCCGGAGGCCGTCGGGCTCCGGCGTGACGGCCTCCGGTCGGTCGTCGACCGCCGTCGTCGTGTCGTCGCCGAGAAACGACAGCCCGACGACGCTCACCTGTAGCGAGGCGAGACACAGCACCACGACGACGATCCCCGTCGCGGCGACCCGCGCGTCGTCGACGAGGGCGACGCCGGAGGCGTCCCGCAGCCGCTCGAGGGTCTCTTCGTAGAGGCGGGCGGCCATCCGGTTGTCGGCACCCGACTCGACCGCGTCGCGGGCCGTCCGGAGCGGCCCCGCAACCGCCGGGTTCGCCGCCTCGAACCGCTCGACAAGCGACCGTCTGGTCCGGAGCCAGAACTCCCCGCCGCAAACTGCGACGCCGGCCAGCACCGCCAGTACCGTCGGGTACGGCACCGCCGACGCGACCGTCGCGAGCGCGACGTTGACGGCCAGCATCGCCGCCACCCCGTCGGCGACCGCGTAGATCGCCGCCGCCTTCCGACCCTCGCGCCGGACCGCCGTCAGCGCCCGCTCCATCCGTCCCTGCGGGCTCTCCGGGTCGACGTCGGCCTCCGGGGCCGTCCCGTCGTCGGCGGTCGCGTCGTCGGCCTGCGTCTTCCCCTCTTCGGGTGCGTTCTCGTTTCCGCTCCCGAGGTCGGCCTCGACGGTGAGGTCCTCCTCGTCCGCGTCGTCGCTCACGGCTCCGTCTCACCCGTGTCGGTCATCAGTAGTCGTCGCACTCCGGCTCGTCGCCGTTGTCGTTTTTGTTACAGAGGCTCTCGAGGTCGCTTTCGAGCCGATTGTTCTCGTTTCGCAGGTTCTCGTTTTCGTTCTCGAGCACCCTGATCCTTTCTTCGAGGTTCTCGATTTCGCTTCTGAGGCCCTCGATCGTCTCGTTTTTGCCGTCCAGCCGCGATTTCAGCCGGTTCCGCTCGGCGGTGAGGTTGCCGACCCTGAGCGCGAGCTCGTCGACCCGGTTTTCGGCCTGCTGGAGTTCGCTCGTCGTCCGGTCGAGCTCCTCCTCGGTCGCGGACAGCTCGCTTTCGGTCCGCTCTAGCTCGCTCGTGACCTGGTCGACGTCCTGGGTCCGGGTTTCGAGGCGGCTCTCGAGGGTGTCGACCTGCTCTCTGGCGTCCTCGAGGTCGCCCCGCGTCGCGTTCAGCTGCGTCCGCAGCTCCTCGTTCTGCGACCGGAGTTCCTCGTTCTGCGACCGCAGGTCGTCGGCGGAGTCCTGGTACACCACGGTCGCGCCGGCGGTGCCGACCAGGGAGACGACGACGAGGGCGACCATCCCGACGTTGATGCTTGTACCGATTGCGCTCACTGGAGACCACTCTCCAGTAAGGTGCGCCCACGGTACACTTGAAGCCGTCGAGTGACGACGTACTCCGGGCGGTAGTTGGCGGCGTACTCGGCGCCGAAGGCCGTCCGGTAGCCGCGCTCCTCGGGCGTGACGGTCGCCCGGTAGAGCCCCTTCTCGACCTGGCTGAACGCCGCCTCGTCGGGCGGCGACTCCCCGCGATACCGGACCCGGGCCGGCTCCCCGAGGCGGGTGTCGGTCGCCGTGGTGACGTCGGTCAGCGTCCGGGTCGGGTCGCCGACGGCGTAGTTGACCGACCGCGTCGTCAGAATCGAGTCCGGCGCCTCCAGCAGTCCGTCGAGGGTGTTGGCGTCGTCGTAGGCGGTGATCGAGACCACGCGTCCGAGCCCGAACCGCCAGGAGGCGATCGCCGGCGCCCCGTCGGCCGTCGCGACCTGGAAGGCCGCGCCCTGCTTGACCCGCACCTCGTTGGCCCGGCCGGGACTGGCGGTCGGCTCGACGCCGGAGGTGATGAACGTGTTCCGGGAGACGACGGTGAGGTTGTCGCCTTCGACCTGCGAGCCGCCGCCGCCGAACAGGAGCCGTAGCCGGGTCGTGTCGTCGGCCCGGAGGTACGGGCCGCCGCCGGCGTCGGCGATCTGCCGGAGGACGTCCTCGTCGACGTTTCCGCCGGCGCCGACCGTGATGACGCGCGTGCCCTGGCGGTCGAGCCGCCGGGCGACGACCGTCGCCGGGTCGGGGTCGTCCTGGCCGTCGGTCAGCAGGATGACCGTCCCCTGGCGGTCGCCGAGCAGCGTGTTCGCCCCCTGGAGGCCGCGGGCGGTGTCGGTCGCGCCGCCGCTTTCCAGCCGGCGGATCCGGTCGGTCAGCGTCCGGCGGTTGTTCTCCAGCGGCTGGAGGTCGGCGACCCGGTACGGCTCGATGGTGTAGGCGACGATGCCGACCCGCTGGCGGCCGTCGAGCTGCTGGACGACGTCGAGGGCGGTGGCCTTCTGTATCTCGAAGGTCCGTCGTGTGCTGCCGGAGACGTCGATCAGGAGCACGATGTTGGCGGCGCTGCCGGTCGCGTTGCCGACCCGAACCGGCAGCAGCGGCGCCAGCGACGACCGCTCGTAGCCGCCGTCGTCGTAGGCGTTCTCGCCGCCGACGACCACCAGCCCGCCGCCGCCGACGACGTGCTCCTGGAGCGCGCCGACGTCGCCGACCTCGCTCGCCGGCCGGTCCTGGACGACGACCGCCGCGTAGTCGTCGAGTTCCGACGGCACGCTCGAGGCCGTCGTCACGTCGTACAGCTCCTCGAGGTAACTCCGCAGCGGGTAGTCGCCGTCGGCGACGTACAGCAGGTCCGGCTGTTCGACGACCCGGACGCTCCGGTAGAAGACGTCGTTGCGCTCGTAGACGTCGTCGCCCCGGACCGTCGCGGTCACCCGGTGGGTGCCGGTCTCCTCGAACGTCTCCGAGACGGTGAACGCCTCGTTGTCGCCGAGACTCTCGTTGCGGACCGACTCGCCGTCGACGGTCACCTCGACCGGGACGCGCCCGTCGACGGCGGCCCCGCGAAGCCGGACCGTGAACTCCGTCTCGACGCCCGTGGTGACCGTCTCCGGCCCCTCGATCGCGACGGCCCGCTCGGTTTCGGTGGCGTTCAGCTCGACGGCGTGGATCGTCGCGTTCAGCGACCGCGCCTCCTCGGCCGCGGCCGCGAGACTCCGGCCCTCGGTCACCCGTCCGTCGGAGACGACGACGACGGTCCCGTTCTCCCGGAGGTTCGCCGCCACCCCGTCGCCGACCGGCGAGCTCCCTCCGGCGCCGACGCTGGCCCGCGTCACCGGGACGCCCTCCGATTCGATGTCCGACGCGAGCCGGTCGGTGACGTTCCGCTGGACGGCCATGCTGGCGGAGTCGTCGGTCAGCAGCGTTACCTCCGGCTCGCCCGGCGTCTCCTGCGATTGGACGGTGAACGGCCCCATCGCCCCGGAGACGAGCAGACAGACGACGAGCACCCGGCTCGCCAGCAGTAGCCGCCGGCTCCGCTCGGAGGCCGACCGCGTTCCGTCGTCGCCCCCGAGGGTCAGATACGCCAGCGCCGCGACCGCGGCCGGCAGCAGCGCCAGCGGCCACAGCTGCTCGAGGCCGACCGTGAATCCGTCCGCCAGGGTGTAGGAGACCGACATCAGAGGTCACCCCGCCGGTAGAGGTAGCCGATCTCGGCGACGACCACCAGCAGCGCCCCGACGGCGAAGTACTCCGTCAGCGGCCGCGGCACCTGGCTCGGTGCCGTCCGCGCGATGTTGCCCGTTCGGTCCCGCTCGTCGATCGGCTCGACGGCGGTGTCGGACTCCCGCTCCGACAGCAGCGCCGCGCTCTCTTGCGCGTCGTCGGTCCCGTAGAAGCCGGGCTCCCGGAGGGTGACCGTCGGCCCCGACAGCGTCCCCTCGGGGCCCTCGACGGTCTCGGCGTCGAACTCGACCGTCTCGCCGGTGGCGTGGTTGACCGACGACAGCGTCGGCCGGTCGGCGAGGTAGAACGTCGCCCGCTTCCAGAACACCGGATACCGGCTGTTGAACTTGAACGACGAGCCGTCCTCGATGTAGCCGTAGAAGAGCAGCCGACCGTCCGCCCGTTCGGCGGTCGCCAGAAGCGGCGTGCCGTCGTCCAACTCGACCAGCGCCCGCCCCTCGCGGAGCGACCCGTTCAGGTACACCGACGGGGGCTGGAAGTCGATGTCCGCCGTCAGCGGGGTCCGGGTCGTCGACTCGATTCTCGGGGTCGACGCCGTGCCGGCCGGCTCCAATAGTAACAGGTCGCCGAGCCGCTCCGGCGGCTCGGGCCGAGCGACGACGCCGACGCCGCCGCCGTCGGCCAGCACCTGTCGGCCGGTCTCGACGTTGCCCGGCAGCAGCGACTCCGCCTCGACGTCGCCGTAGAGAACGACGTCGTACTCCCGGTCGACCGTCGTCGGCGGCTCCGCGACGGTGACGTTCACCTGGTCGATGACCTCCAGCGCCGCCGTCAGGTACCGGTTGCGGTCGTTCGTGAACAGCAGCACGTCGACCGTCCCGTCGGCGGGGGCGGCGACGGCGGCGGTGTCGTCGACCGCGAAGTCGTCGCCCGGCTCGAGGCGGGCCTCGCCGCCGCCGGCCGGCACCGACAGCGTCACCTCGCCGACGCCGCCCGGCGCCAGCCGGACCTCGCGGCGCTGGTCGCCGAGCGTCACCGTCCGGGTCGTCTCCTCGTCGCCGAAGTTCTTCGCCGTCAACGTCACCTGCGAGCCGGCGAACTCCCGGTCGACGAAGCCGACGTTCGTCTCCCCGCCGCCGGCGAACTGCCGGAGGTCGACCGTGACGCCGCGGGCCCGGGCGGTCGTCACCGGGTCGGTCCAGCGGTCGCCGGCGAAGTCGCTGAACACCACGACGCGGGTGTTTTCGCCCGCCAGCGCCGTCGCCTGCGTCACCGCGCCGCGGAGGTCGCCGGGGACGCCGGTCGGCTCGACCCGCGAGAGGGCGTTGCGGGCCGTCGCCGGCGTCGCCCGCCTTGCGACCACCTCGCCGCTGCCGGCCGTCGTGACGACCGACGTCGTGGACGTCACCGCCCCCTCGGCGGCGTCAACGGCCGCCGCGAACCGGCTCTGACCGCCGTCGGTCGTCGCCATGCTGGCGCTCGAATCGACGACGATCACCGTCTCCTCGACGGTCGTCCGCTCGGCGACCAGCACGTACGGCGCCGCCAGCGACAGCGCCACCAGCACGACCGCCAGCAGCTGCAACAACAGCAGCAGGCTCCGGGAGAGCCGCTCGAGGTACGGGCTGGTCGCCCGCTGGCGCTTCTCGCTCGCCAGAAACCGGAACGTCGGCAGCTCGACGCGGTCGGGGTCCGGGCGGATGAGATAGAGAACGACGATGGGAACCGCGAACAACAGGGCGGCGAGCCCCAGCGGCGAGAGAAACGCGTCCTGAATGGCCATGCGTTGTGGCTGGCCATGGGGATACATGTGCTTTTTTATTGCCGGACGGCGGCCGGGTGCGGCCGGCCGAGCGGACCGCCGGCGTCGTGCTCCTCGCGCGGCGACCCGACTCGTCGGCGACGGCCCCTACGCCCCGCCGTCGGGGGCGACCGTGGCCGCGGTCTCTTCGACCCCGATCTCGACGTCGACCTGCACGTCGGCGCCGTTGAACAGCAGGCCGCCGGCCGCCGGCGGGACGTCGACGTCGGTGCCGGCCAGCTGGCTGGCGCCGTCGCCGGGCACGGAGACGAGCTTCACGACGACCTGGTAGACGTCGCCCTCCTCGAGACCCACGGTGACGTCGCCCTCGGCGTCGAGCGTGCCGCGGTAGCTGTCGACGACGGTCGGCGTTCCGGTCGCGGGACCGTCGTCGTCGACGCCCGCCGGCGACAGCGCGTCGTAGACGACCAAATCGATGTGCGGCGCACCGCCGGTCAGATCGGCGTTCCGGCCCTCGTAGCCGTCGAAGACGGCGCCGACCTCGTAGGTGCCGGGCCCGGTGATGTAGCCGGCGGCGGCCTGCTCGTCGTCGGGGACGTCGAGCCCCAGCGTCGCCGTCGTCGTCCCCTCCTCGAACTCGCGGGAGACGGCGTCGACGGCCGCGCCGTCGTTGATGCGGCCGAACCCTTCGTAGGGGTCCCGCTCGCCCGGCGTGTACGCCGGCGCCTGGTCGCCGTGCCACGGGATCGCGTTGAACGCCGTCGTCGTCGCCGTCGCCAAGAGCGTCGCCTTCGTCTTCAGCGTCCACGCCAGCCGGTCGGTCTCGTCGCGGCCCTCGTCGAACAGCGCCGACGGCGCCGGCAGGTCCAGCCCCGCGGGGCCGTCCTCCTCCATGGCCTGCATCACCAGCGCCGCCAGCCCCGCCGTCGACGGCGCCGCCATCGACGTCCCGGTGAACTCGGTGTAGCCGCCGACCTCGCCGTACTCGCCGTCGGCGGTGTCGGTCCGGGCGTCGACCGACGTCTCGTCCTGGCCGTAGGCGCAGACGTCCGGCGTCCGGAAGACCTCGCCGTCGTCGGTGACGGTCGCCAGCCCGCCCGAGGAGGTCGTGCTGATGCCGGAGAGGTGGTCGGTCCGGACGACCGAGATGGCCTCCGGCGCCCCGGAGACGGTGTCGTTGCCGCCGGTCGGCGTCCCCGGCAGGTTCGCGACCGCGTGGGCCGACACGAGCCCCGCCCGCGCCAGTGCCGCAATGCTCTCGTAAACCTCGTCGTAGTCGTTCTGGACGACCGCCGACGGCACACCGAGCGGCTGGCCCCAGGACATGCTGACCGCCCGGGACGCGAAGGCCTCGGCGTACCGCTGGGGGTTGTCGCCGATGGTCCGGAGGACGCTGCTGCGGCCGCTGACGAGCGAGAACGTGTTCGGCGTGGCGACGAGGCTCTGCCGGGGGGCGACGCCCGGGTGTAGCGCCTGGTCGCCCCGGTCGGTGAGCCCGCCCGTCACCTCGAGGCCGTCGATCTCGCCGCTGGCGGCCAGGTCGGTCCCGCGCTCGGCGACGACCGAGGCGGCGACCCGCTCGAGTTCGCCGGTGCCGTCCGGCGACCGGCCGTCGACGGTCAGTTCGAGCCTGTACGTCCGGCTCGCCTCGTCGGCCCCGGCGTCGTGGACCGCGTCGGCCGTCAGCACCGCCCGCTCGCCGTAGCCGCCCTCGGCGGTGCTGCCGCCGCCGTGCTGGAGGGCGTTGACCGACGTGCCGCCGGTCGCCAGCTCCGAGCCGTCGGGGCCGACCAGCCGGGCGTCGACCCAGCGGCCGCCGAGGGCGACGAACAGCTCCCGGCCGGCCGTCTCGCCGGGGGCGACGAACTCCAGCGTCCCCGCCGGCGGTTCCGCCCGGTCGCCGTCGAACTCCCACCGCTCGAGGAACGTCCCCGTCTCGAGCACCCGCGCCCGGCCGGTGCCGGTCATGATGCCGCAGCAGTGGCTGCCGTGGCCGCTGGTGTCCCGCGGCAGATCCGGGTCGCCGTCGGCCCGCAGCCAGCCGACGAGCCGCGGCAGCGACCCCCGCGCCGGCGGGTCGACCGCCGAGAGGCTCGCGGCGCCGTCGGTCACCGACAGCCCGTCGATCGCGTCCACCCGGACCCCCGTCCAGGGGCCGATGTCGCCGTGGCGGGCGTCGACGCCGCTGTCCGGCAGCAGCACCGTCCGGTCGGCGCGGCCGCGGTAGCCCCGCTCCCAGGCGTGGGCCGCGTTCCGGGCCCGGGGGTTCAGCAGCTCCTGCGGGAACCCGACGTCGAGGGTCCGCTCGGCGACGTCCGTGCCGTCGGCGTCGTCGGTGACCGTCAGCCGCGCCGTGTAGTCGCCGACCTCCGGCAGCTCCACGGTCGCCGTCGCCGCCTCGCCGGCCGTCGCCGGCAGCCGGTCGCCGTCGGGTCCCGTCACCTCGAACGCGTACGTCTCGATACCGTCGGCGTCGGCGCTCGGTCGGGACCGCTCGCCCGACAGCCGCACCTCCTCGCCGGGACTCGGGGCCGCCGGTTCGACGGTCAGAACCGCCCGCGTCGGCGGCCCGCGGCCCTCGCCGTCCGCGCTCGCCGCCCCGGGGACGGCCGCCCCGGCGATGCCGGCGCCGGTCGTCTTCAGTACGTCGCGTCTGTCGAACAGAGTCCCGTCCTCGTCCGTCATGCGTGGTCGGTCGTGACGTCTCTTCTTTCACGGATAAGATTTTGGAACGTCGCCGAGGGCGCGCCGGAACCGGTCCGAAGCGACGTCCTATCGATTGCGGTGCCCGGCCGCCGGCGCGAACGCCGCCGCGGCTGCATCCGGACCCGTCGCCCGGAGTCGGCAACGCGGGCCGCCGTCGGTGACGCGCCCGATGAGCGGCGATCCGTCTTCGGCCGCACCGCCCCGTCTGTCAGGAACGTTCAGTACCTTTTTACTCCGGTGTGCGGTACGACACGATCATGCACGGTCGTCGACTCGCGACCACGAAGGAGGTGATCGCTCTCGCGACGCCGGACAGCGACGAAACCATCGAACGGCTGCGGTCGTGGGCGGCCGGTCACGACATCGAGTTCACCTGTCTGGACATCGGGACCGAGGTGACCGACGACCACGTCGGACGGGCCCAGGAGACGGTCGCCATCAGCATCGGCGGCGACGGCGCCTTTCTGGAGGGCGTCCGGGCATTCACGCCGCACCAGCTCCCGCTGCTCGGCGTCAACACCGGGACACTGGCCTTCCTCGCCCGGGTCAACCCGAACGACCTCGACGATGCCATGGACGAGGTGCTCCGGGGCCGCTCGTCGGTCCACGCCCGCCAGCAGTACCACGTCGCGGCCGGCGACCTGGAGACGACCGGCATCAACGAGGTGTTCCTCCAGAAGCACCCGCCCGAGGAGCGCCACCAAACGAAGGTCGGGACGCTGCACGTCTACGTCGACGACGAGTACGTCGGCCGGTACTTCGGTAGCGGGCTCATCGTCAGCACGCCCACCGGCAGCACGGGCCGGAGCTACTCCAATCACGGACCGATCCACTACCCCCACGACAACCGCACGCTGCAGATCGTCCCCCACGAGACCATCAGCGCGACCTCCGACCCCATCGTCGTCAGCCAGGAGTCGACGGTCCAGGTCGTCCTCGAGGACGACTTCGACATCGACGTCGACGGCGGACGGCGGTACGAGCGGCTCGAACCCGGAACGGTCGTCACCGTCACCGGCGCCGACCGGCCGGCCCAGGTCATCCGGACCTCCTACGACGATCCGTTCATCACCGCCCTGGTCGACAAACTGGGCTGGGGGCTCCGGAGCCTCGACGACGAGGGGCCCCGCGAGCGGCTGGCCGCCGACGAGGAGTCGGCGGACTTCCTCACGCAGGCGGCCCGCGTCGCCCGGGAGGCCGCCCGGTCGGCCGGCGAGCCGCTCCACGAACTCCACGGCCAGGTCGAGCAGGTCGAGTACAAAACCGACAAAGCCGACATCGTCACCGAGGCCGACTACCAGTCCGAACACATCATCAGCACCGTCATCGAAAGCGAGTTCCCGAGCCACGGCATCCGCTCGGAGGAGAGCCCGGCGGTCCCGGCGGAAGGCGACTACACCTGGTTGGTCGACCCACTGGACGGCACCGGCAACTTCGCCCACGGCAACCCCAACTACTCGGTGTCCATCGCGCTGCTCGACGCCGACGAAACCCCGGTCATCGGGGTGGTGTACAACCCCGAATCCGACGAGATGTTCCACGGCGTCGCCGGCCGCGGCGCCTACCAGAACGACACGCCGATCGCGCCGACCGACCGGGACCGCCTCGACGAGAGCATGCTCCTGTCCGGCTACGACCCCGACGGTAGCTTCCTGCAGGCGTTCTACAGCGAGACACAGGGGGTCCGCCGGCTCGGCAGCGCCGCGCTCCATCTCGCCTACGTCGCCGCCGGCAGCGCCGACGCCGTCTGGGAGTACGACACCCACCCGTGGGACGTCGCGGCCGGCCTCTGCATCCTCCGGGAGGCCGGCGGAGCCGCCACCGACGACGAGGGCACCGACTACCGCGTCCGGCTGGATGCCGACGGCGACCGCACGCCCATCCTCGCCAGCAACGGCGTGGTCCACGACGCGCTGCTGGAGCACCTCTCGACACGGGACGTCTGACCGCCCCGCCCGCCGGCTCGGAACGCCGGCGAGGTGCCATCGTCAGTCGCTCGCGTCGAGTCCGGAGCAGACTCCGGAATCGTTCCGATTAGGATGTGTATGGAACGAACGAGTGAACGTTTGACTCGACGTACAGACCTCGAAAGCCCTCGGCCGGCTCCGGTCGCGCGGCTCGCTGTCGTTCGAGAGAGCTCCGCTCTCTCGTGATGTTGCCAGAATCCGCAGGATTCTGGCCGCTTGCCGGACGTCGTCCGGCAATGTCGTCAGAACGCGACGCGTTCTGACTGCAAGCGGGAAATCTCCGATTTCCCGCAATGACGAAAGACGCGTCGCGTCTTTCGAACCACGCTCCTCACTCCGTTGCGGTGCTTGCGTCGCCGTGCTTCCCGGACCCGGCCTCGCCCTTTCAGTCCACCAGGAAATCGGCTTTCCGGCCGGCTGTCCCTGGCGGACTGAAAGGGCGAGCGGCGCTCGGCGGTGCCTCGGCGATGCAAGCACTGAGGGAGCGGAGCGACCGAGGCGCGCAGCGAGCCGCGCGACCGGAGCCGGCCGAGGGCTTTCGAGGTCCTTACCTCAAGTCAGTCGTTGCCACCACGAACCGACACATACACACCCTAACCGGAACGATTCCGGAGTCTGCTCCGGACTCGACGTGAACGACTGACGATGGCACCCCACCGGCGTTCCGAGCCGACGGGCGGTGCGGTCAAACGTCTCGGGTCGCGAGGTGCTCCAGCAGCGCGTCGTGGACCACGCCGTTGCTGGCGAGGATGGGCGTGCGGTCGTCGTCGGCGTCCAGCCGGACGCGGTAGTCGGTGCCCTCGTCGT
>PXSC01000016.1 GCA_003023535.1 Halobacteriales archaeon QS_9_70_65
GACATGGAGATCCTCTTCGACGGCATCGACATCGGCGAGATTTCGACGTCGTTTACGATCAACCCGTCGGCGCCCGTCGTCTACGCGATGTACATCGCCCTGGCCGACCGGCAGGGCGTGCCGCGGGAGGAGGTCCGCGGCACCCTGCAGAACGACATGCTGAAGGAGTTCATCGCCCAGAAGGAGTGGGTGATCCCGCCGGAGCCGTCGCTGGACGTCGTCACCGACACCGTCGAGTTCGCCGTCGCGGAGACGCCGAAGTTCCACCCCGTCTCGATCTCGGGCTACCACATCCGGGAGGCCGGCTCCACCGCGGCACAGGAGGCCGCCTTCACGCTGGCCGACGGCTTCGCCTACGTCGAGGACTGTCTCGACCGCGGCATGGACGTCGACGCGTTCGGCCCACTGCTGTCGTTTTTCTTCAACTCCCACAACTCGATGTTCGAGGAGGTCGCGAAGTTCCGCGCCTCGCGGCGCATCTTCGCCCGGGTGATGGACGAGTGGTACGACGCCGACGCCGAGTCGGCCAAGCGGCTGAAGTTCCACACCCAGACCGCCGGCCAGTCGCTGACGGCCCAGCAGCCGCTCAACAACGTCGTCCGCGTCACCGTCCAGGCGATGGCCGCCGTTCTCGGCGGCACCCAGTCGCTGCACACCAACAGCTACGACGAGGCGCTGGGCCTCCCGACCGAGGACGCCGTTCGGGTGGCGCTGCGCACCCAGCAGATCCTCGCCGAGGAGTCTGGCGTCGGCGACGTCGTCGACCCGATGGGCGGCTCCTACGCGATCGAGTCGCTGACCGACGAGATGGAAGCGGAGATCATGGGATACATCGAGGAGATCCGCGAGTTGGGCGACGGCTCCGTCCGCGACGGCGTCCTCGAGGGCCTCGAACAGGGTTACTTCCACCGCGAGATCCAGGAGGCCTCCTACGAGTACCAGAAGCGCGTCGACGCCGGCGAGGAGGTCGTCGTCGGGGTCAACGAGTACGAAATCGACGAGGATACCGACCCCGACATCCTGAAGGTCGACCCCGAAACGCGGGACCGCCAGCTCGGCCGCCTCGAGCAGGTGAAGGCCGACCGCGACGACGAAGCCGTCGCCGACCGGCTCGAGGCGCTCGGCGAGGCCATCGAGAACGGCGACAACGTGATGCCGCCCATCATCGACGCGGTGAAGGCCTACGCGACGATGGGCGAGATCATGGAGGTCTTCGAAGATTACCACGGCGCCTACCAGGAGAAGGTGGGACTGGCTTAGACGCGCGGCTCGCGGCTCTCCGGGTCGCCGGCGACGATCACCGGCACCGCCGCCCGCAGCAGCACCCGCCGTGCACCCAGCTTCAGCTGGAGCTTCCCGGCCGGCGACCGACGCCGGCCGCCGATGCAGACCGCGTCGACGGCGAGGTCGTCGGCGGCCGACAGCAGCCCCTCGGTGGGGTCGTCGTCGACCCCGAGGACCGTCGCCTCGACGCCGTCCGTCCGGAGCGCGTCGAGCGCCCTCGCGACGGCCGGCACCGCCTCGACGTCGCCGTCGCCGTCGTGGACGTGGACGATCGTCACCCGGATCGACTCCGCCGCCTCCGGCAGCGACCCGACGGCGTCGAGCTTGTCCTCGAGGTGGTCGTCCTCGGGTGGGACCGCGAGCGCGAGGTGGTACACGCTCGGGGTTCGCGCCCGACGGAAAAGAAGCTTCTCAGACGTACCGGCGGGAGACGACGACCACCAGCAACAGCAGCGTCCCGAGGAAGGTTCCGATCGTCGTCACGCCGAAGGCCGCCAGCCCCAGCGGCGTCGGCTGAAACGTCACCAGCCCGAGAAAGGTGACGGCCTCGAGATCCCGGAGGCCGATGCTGCCGATGATGGCGCCCATCAGCGCCGTGACGGCGAGGACGACGAGGTACAGCGCCACGATGACCCGGTTGCCGCTGAGGCCGGTCGCCCGCGCCTGTGGTTCCTCGGACACGCGGGCCGGTACGGCGCCCTCCGCGATGAGCGTTTCCACTCAGCCCGAGGTCATGTTTAGTTAAGCGATGTTGACTGAAAATCCATCGCCGGGCGGGACTGGAAGGGGCTGCGCTCTCGGCGAGCGAGACGACGCAAGCAGCGAGGGAGCTGCAGGCTCCCTCGGGCCGCTCGCGCGGCGCAGCCGCGCGAGGAGACCGCAGGACGGGGTCCGAGGACCGTGGTTCGAACGACGGCTCTCCGAGCCGTCGTTCGTCAGTGCGGGAAATCGAAGATTTCCCGCTTGCAGTCAGAACGCGTCGCGTTCTGACGACAGTGCCGGACGACGTCCGGCAAGCGGCCAGAATCCGTCGGATTCTGGCACCATCACGAGAGAGCTCCGCTCTCTCGAACGACAGCGAGTCGCAGCCGTCGGGAGCGCAGGGGCTTCCGAGGTCTTGTCCAATCCGTTCGCACCGTATCCACTCGTAACTAAACAGTACCTGGCTCGACGGTCGAACCGCACCGCTTTTGCGCCGGCGCGCCGAACCGCGGACATGGCCGAGGCTCCCCGGGAGTTCACCGAGAAGGAGTACTTCCTGCTCGTGCTGGTCGGCGTCGCCGTCCTGATGGCGACCACCGGGCTGATACTCGTTTTGACGGCGGTCTGAGGGGCCGACCGCGTCCCGCCTCGTGCGAACGCGAAGCACGCGCCTCCCGGACCTTACAGCACGAACGCGTAGACGTAGATGAAGCCGAAGTAGATGAGCAACAGCAGCCCCAGCGCCTTTATTCGGAACAGCCGGACGTCGTCCCGTTCCTCCCTGCGGGCCTCGCGGTAGGCCTCGATTTCGGCGTCGGTCAACGCCTCCCGGTGGGCCCGCCCGCGGTGCAGCGCCAGCAGGCGGTCGTCGCGTGTAGCAGACCATCGCGACGGTGATCCCGTACTGGCTGCGGACGGCCTGCAGCTTGCCGGGGAAGACGTCGTAGGCGGCGGCGTGAGCGACCCAGATGGCCAGCAGGTGTCCCAGTAGCACCCCGGCGAGTTCGATTCCGCCGAACCAGCCCGGCAGGACGAGCGCGACCGGCTCCGGCGGCGACAGCGGCGCGATTGCGGCCGTCGCGAGCGCCGGCGCCAGCTCCAGGAAGTACCCCAGGAAGTGTGCGAGGTGGTAGCCGGCGGCGATGGCCAGAAGTGGCGGCGCGAACCGTCGCGCGAGGACGTCCGCGGGCAGGTAGGTCCGGGCGGCACGCTTGCTGTACCGCACCGCCAGCGCGTAGACGCCGCAGACGGCGGCGTAGCCGGCCACGAGCGCCGCGGGGTACAGCAGCCCGGGCGGAACGCCGGCCTCGACGACGGCGACGGCGGTGTCCCGCCACAGCGGCGTCGCGACGAGCCCGTCGAAGGTCGTCACCCACAGCACCGCGACGACGAAGGCGACCTCGGCCCGCGAGGTGACGAGCCGCGGCTCGTCGAGGCCGACCCCCGGCAGCCGGAGCCGGACGCCGTCGTCGTGGTACAGCGGCGCCATCCGCCCGAAGTACCGGAACAGCCGGGCGACGGGGTCGACCCGCCGGAACCAGACGTCGGCGCCGAAGACGACCGTCCCGGCGAGCGTGACGACGCCGTAGGCGGCGACGACGCCGGCCAGGAACCGCGGCCGGTCGGCGACCGGGCTGACGACCTCCAGCCACACCAGCCCTAGCAGCGCGGCCACGCTCGGCCAGGCGTCGAGGCGGTCGGGGTAGTCGACGTCGAGCGACGGCAGCGGCGCGGCCAGCGTCCGCCAGGGGTCGACGGCGGGCCAGCTGTTGCCGACGAGGTAGGTCGTCATCGTGTAGCCGGACCACCAGCCGACCCAGACCGTCAGCACCGCGGCGTTCCGGGTCGCCTCCCGCGGGCCGACGAGGCCGGCGACGAACACCGCCGCCAGCCCCCCGAGCCCGACCGCCCGGCCGAGCCAGCGGGCCGCCCGGGCCGGCCGGAGGCCACCGCGGCGCCAGCCGTGGACCCGGCGGATGAACGACCGGTCGGTGACGAACGACGCCAGCAGAAAGGAGGCGCCGATGACGCCGCCGCCGGTCGTCAGGAAGAGCCACGTCGGCACCGAAAGCGAGCGGTCGGCCGCCCCCGAGAGGCCGGCGCCGTGTGCGGCCACCGGCGCGACGGCGGCGGCGAGGAGTCCGACGGCGGCGACCGCGAGCCGGCGACGGCGGGTCATGCCCGACGGTAGACGCCCGCTCCCCGAGAGCGTTCCGGAATCGGCGGCGGCGCGACGGGGAAAAAGACGTCACTCCCCACGGGACGGCGTACGTGGAAACGGCCCCTGGTTCTGCTGTTCGTGATAGAGATACGAGCGCATACCGCCGTCTTCAGGCGGGGGTCGAGCGACAGCCGGCCCGTTTGTCCCAGCAGATTGAAGTCCGTGGCCCCCGTTCACACGGGTGCTACGGAATCGGTGAGATGCCGGCCCCGAACCACAAGGGGCGGTGAACCGGCGGTGGTTCCCACGGCGATGACACGGATTCCGATGGGGTCTCATTGGCCGGGCCACAGCCCTACGAGGGAGACAAACGAGAGTTCCCCCGGTGTGTCGCCGGTTCCCTCCGAGTGCGGGTTGGAACCGAAGGGCCTCAACCGCCCGAATCCGGTGGTCGGATTCCCGCGCTTTCAGGCGCGGGAGGAGGTCAATGCTCGGTGCAGGTGTTGTACGGAGTGATTCGGTCAGCTTGTGCTTGCCTCGACGTAGAGACTTCGAAAGCCCTCGGCCGGCTGGCGGACCGCGCTGTCTCCGAAAATCGGAGATTTTCGGGAGTGAGCGGATCGGAGATCCGCGATCTACGAAAGAGCTTCGCTCTTCCGGTATGACGAGAGGCGCCTGCGGCGCCTCTCGAACCATGCGGGATATCCTCGCTCCGCTCGGATAGGGCCCACACAGCGGCCGCCACCCGGCCTCGCCCTTTCAGTCCGCCAGGATCCGGCTTTCCGGCCGGCTGTCCCTGGCGGACTGAACGGGCGAGCGGCGCTTGGCGGTGCCCCGACCCCGCAAGCAGCGAGGGAGCCGACGGCTCCCTCGGGCAGTCGGCGCCGTGCGCCGACGACCGCGAGGGACCAGAGGTCCCTCGGCCCGCTCGCGCGGCAACGCCGCGCGAGGACACCGCAGGCCGACGGCCGAGGAGCACAGCGCGGTCCTCATGAGGCCCGACAGGGCCGAACGAGGGCTCGGATGTCGTAGCGGCGACCGAAGGGAGCCGACCGACTTCCGGTGGTCGCGGCGCCCCGAGCGCCGCGAGGGCTTTCGAGGTATTGGAGTTCGTTGCAGAGCAGTCCAGTACGAACCAGTTCGTTGCAGAGCAATCCAGTACGAACCACCGGCACTACTCGCACGCACGCTATCGCGGCCGACTCGGTCCCAAAGGCGAGTCGAATAAAATGCCCGACGACCCCGTCAGACGACGGCACCGCCGTACAGCACGACGACGAGAAAGAGCCAGACCACGTCGACGAAGTGCCAGTACATCGAGACGGTGCTGACGGAGGTGTGTTTCTCCGCGGAGTACTGGCCGTACAGCGCGCGGACGAAGACGATGGACAGCAGCACCGCCCCGAGACCGACGTGGAGGCCGTGGAGGCCGGTCAGCCCGTAGAAGGCCGACCCGTAGGCGCCCTCGGTGAGGGTGAACCCCTCGTGGACGATGAATTCGTAGTACTCGTAGACCTGGCCGGCGAGGAAGACGATCCCGAGCAGCAGCGTCCCGCCGAGCAGCCGGACGAACCGTTCGCGGTCGTTTTCCAGCAGCGCGCGGTGGGCGAAGTGCATCGTGAACGAACTCGCGACCAGAATCAGCGAGTTCACGATCACCAGCGAGCTGAGGACGTCCCCGGAGACGACGAGCTCCGGCAGCGCCTCCCGACTCCAGACGTCGGAGCCGCGGATGAAGAAGTAGTAGACGAAGCCGGCACCGAAGGTGGCGACCTCGGTGCCGAGAAACAGCAGCATCGTCAGCTTCAGCGGGAAGCCGTGGTCCTCGGCTTCGCCCTCCCAAAAGTCGACGACGAAGGCGTGGTAGAGCCAGCCGTACAGTCCCGTCAGAAAGGCGACCGTGCTGGTGATGAAGACGCCGGGCCCGAGCGCCGGGCTCACGATGTCGTTCCGTCCGAGCACGAACAGCGCCGCGCCGACGTAGAAGCCGCTGCCGCCGAGCGCCGTGACGAACGGCCACCAGGAGGCCTCGCCGAACCCCTGTGGCCAGTCCTCGACCGCGGGAAGGTGGTGGTCCCCGTGGCGCCTCGGCGTCCATCTCGGTGCCGTTGCCGGCCGACCCCTGCTCGGAGTCGTCGGCCGACCCCTGCTCGGAGTCGTCGGCCGACCCCTGCTCGGAGTCGTTGGCCGATTGCTGCTCGGAGAGCCACGCGTCGTAGTCGTCGGCGCCCATGACGACGAACTCGCCGTTCATCTGGGAGTGGCCGACGCCGCAGTACTCGGTGCAGTAGTACTGGTGACTGCCCTCCTCGTAGGCGATCGTCTTGATCGTGTTGTACTCGCCGGGGAAGGCGGTCTGCTTCAGCCCGAGGTCCGGCGCCGACAGCATGTGCAGCCAGTCCTCGGAGGTGATGTGGATGTACACCGGCCGGTCGGTCGGGATGCGTATCTCGTTGTCGGTCGTCACGTCGGTGCCCTCGTAGATGGCCTCCCAGCCGTAGCGGTAGGCCCGCAGTTCGATCTCGACGGCCTCGGTTTCGGACTCGTAGGGACCGGCGGCGCCTTCGAGGTCCTCGGAGACGGTCGGCTCGACGCGCTCCTCGTCGCCGGGCACCGGGTTGCCGACCTCCTCGACGGCCAGCACCTGGTAGGAGGCGAAGCCGACGAACAGCAGGACGATGGCCGTCGCGACCGTCCAGGTGATCTCCAGTCGACGGTTCTCCTGCGTGGGCTCCGGCTCCTCCTTGTTCCGGAACTTCACCACGGCGTAGATGAGGATGGCCTCCACCAGAACCGTGATGGGGATCGCCGCGTACAGCAGCGTCTGGTTGAGGTCCGTGATGAGGTCGATGTTCCTCGTCTGAGCGACCGTCGGGTCCGCCGCGAGAGCGAGGAAGGCGACCCCGACCGCGACGTGGACGAGACGCGTAGCCCTCATTGATCGCGGCTACGGACCACCCGGCTAAATAGTTGCTGACTTCCCCGAGGGCGTTCGGAAACGGGGGGCCTAAGTGTGCACGAAGCCTCGATCGAACCATGGAGCGGCGCCCCTCGACGACGACGCTGCTTTCGGCGTCGGTCGTCGGTGTCTACGTGCTCGTCGTGGTCGGCGCGACGGCGGCGCTGGCCGACGCGGCGGCGGCCTGCGACGGGTGGCCAGCCTGCGACGCTGCCCTCTCGCCGGCCGTCGCCGTCGTGCTGCTGCACCGGGCGGCGGCCGTGGCGGTCGGCCTGCTGGTGGTCGCGACGGGCCTGCTCGCGTGGACCGACCTGGACGGCCGGAGCCGGGCGGCGCTCGGCGTCGCCCTCGTCGGCTACCCGGTTCAGGCGGGGCTGGGCGCCCTCGTCGCGACCGACCGCGGGGTCGCCGGCGTCCACCTGCTCGTGGCGATGGCTATCTTCGGCGCGTTGGTGGTGGCGCTGGCGTGGCACCTCGAGGCCGAGACCGGCACCGACGACCCGGCGGCCGTGACGCCCTCGCCGGAGCCCGCCCTCGACGAGTCGGCCGCGATTCCGGAGCCGGCGCCGCTGTCGGCCCTCGACGGCGCCGAGCGGCTCCGCAAAACGGCGTGGGCGTACTTCCAGCTGACGAAACCGCGGCTGATGTGGCTGCTCTGTCTCGTCGCCGGCGCCGGGATGGCGCTCGCGGGATCGCCGTCGGTGCGGACGGTCGTCGCCACGCTCGGCGGCGGCGTCCTCGCCATCGGCGCCTCCGGCACGTTCAATCACGTCCTCGAGCGGGACGTCGACCGCCGGATGGAGCGGACCGCCGACCGGCCGGTGGCGACCCACGAGGTGCCGGCCCGGAACGCGCTGGCGTTCGGCGGCCTGCTGACCGTCGCCGCGCTGAGGGCGTTCCTCTCGGTGAACCTGCTCGCGGCGGCGCTCGGGCTGGCGGCGGTCGTGTTCTACAGCGTCGTCTACACGCTGGTGCTGAAGCCCAACACCGTCCAGAACACCGTTCTCGGCGGTGCTGCCGGTGCGCTGCCGGCGCTCATCGGCTACGCCGCCGTCGCCGGAACCGTCGGCACTACCGGTCTCGTGCTCGCGGGGCTCATCTTTCTGTGGACGCCGGCGCACTTCTACAACCTCGCGCTGGCGTACAAAGACGACTACGAGCGCGGCGGCTTCCCGATGATGCCGGTCGTCCGCGGCGAGACCGAGACCCGCAAACACATCCTGCTGTACCTCGGCGCGACGCTGCTGGCCGCCGGCGTCCTGACGGCGCTGTCCGGGCTGGGGTGGCTCTACGCCGCCGTGACGGTGACGTTCGGGACGACGTTCCTGTGGGCGGTCGTCCGGCTACACCGCGAGCGGACCGAATCGGCCGCCTTCCGGGCCTTCCACGCCTCCAACGCCTACCTCGGCCTGCTGCTGGTCGCGGTCGTCGTCGACTCGCTGGCGGTATGACGGTCGCCGAGCGCCTCGACGACGACCGCACGCTGGTGTACACCGCCGCGGTCGCCAATACCCTCCTGCTGTCGACGCTGCTGTACGGGGCGCTGTTCGACCGGTCGCCGACGCTGTACTGGGCGTTCCCGGTCGTCTGGGCCACCGTCGGCACGTGGGCGGCGCTGCGGACGCCCCGGCCGCCGGCTCCGACCCGGACGCGGCTCGTCGCCGGAGCCGTCGCCGGGGGGTACTTCCTGGTGCTCGCCGCCGCCGGCGGGCTGATCGGCCCCGGCGGCGAGCCGACACCCGGGTTGTCGGTCCAGCTGACCGAGCTGCCGCCCGGCTGGAACCCCGCGGTGTTCTACGGCGGCGAGCTGTTCCGGGTGGCGGTCGTCCCGTACACGGCCTTCGGCTACGCCGTCCTGTCGTATCTGGTGTACCTGACGGCCATCGAGGCGAAAGGCGCCGTCGCCGGCGGCGTCCTGGGGCTGTTCTCCTGTGTGTCCTGTACGCTGCCGGTGATCGCGTCGGTCGTCGGCGGCTTCGTCGGCGGCGGGACGGCGCTCGCCGCCGCCGCCTCCGCACAGACGTACGCCCTCGGGACCGTCGTCTTCGTCGTCACCGTCCTGTTGTTGACGCTGCGCCCGGGCCTTCCCGGCCGGTAGCGCCGATAGCCACGAAGAAGCCGCCGCTGCTTCCGACACGAGCGAGGTCGAAACCGACTACCCCTTCCGTGTGGCCACCCGAACCGCGCGACCGGCGTCGCCGAGGCGCCGCTGACGCCAGCGCCGGCGCCGACCTCGACCGTGTGGCGCCGGCGACCGGCGACGGCGGCGTCTTCGGAGGTCCGGGTCGACGGCGACGCCGTCTCCGCGGTCGATGACGACATCGACGAGATGACGCGGCGGGGCCGGGCGGCACTGTAACCACGATCGGCGAACGACGGGCGTCACCGTCGTGTCGACCCGCCCGGCCCGCGAACGGCAGGCTTTACCGTCGCGCCGGCCCGCCTTCCCGCATGGTCATCCGTGCGGAGTCGCTGCGCCGTCGCTACGGCGAGACGGTGGCGCTGGACGGCGTCTCGCTGGCGGTCGAGGCCGGCGAGGTGTTCGCACTGGTCGGGCCGAACGGCGCCGGCAAGACGACGCTGATACGCGCGCTGACGGGGACGACCCGGGTCGACGGCGACGTCGAGGTGTTCGACCGCGACCCGGCGGCCGTCGCCGGCGAGCGCATCGGACTGCTGCCACAGGAGTTCTCGCCGGCCGACCGCCTCACCGCCCGCGAACTCGTCGCGCACTATGGGGGGCTCTACGACGACGCCCGCGACGTCGGCGCCGTCCTCGAGGACGTCGGGCTGACGGGGGCGGCCGACACCCACTACGAGGACCTCTCCGGCGGCCAGAAGCGCCGCGTCTGCGTCGGGACGGCGCTGGTCAACGACCCCGAACTGCTCGTCCTCGACGAGCCGACGACCGGTGTCGACCCGGCGGGTCGGCGCGAGCTGTGGGGGGTGATCGAGGGGCTCGCCGAGCGGGGGACGACCGTCGTCCTGACGACCCACTACATGGCGGAGGCCGAGCGGCTGGCCGACCGGGTGGGGCTGCTGGCCGACGGCCGGCTGGTCGCGCTCGGGTCGCCGGCCGAGCTGCTGGAGCGATACGGCGGCGCCGACCGGCTCGTCGTCGCGGTCGACGACGAGGGCGCGGCGGCGCGGGCGCTGGAGCGGGCCGGCTACCACGTCCTGCCGGACGAGCGGCACCTCGCGGTCGATGTCGGCCCCGAGGAGATTCCGGCGGTCGTCGAGACGCTGGCCGACGCCGGCGTCGACTACGAGCGGCTCACCTGGCGGCAGCCCGACCTCGAGGACGTCTACCTCGCGCTGGCGGGCGTCGACGTCGACCCCCGGGAGCTATCCGAGCCGGAGGCGGTCCGGGCGTGAGCCGGACCGGACGGGTCGCCGCCGAGACGCGGGCGGCCTGGTACGCCTTCGTCCGCCGGCGGACCGCCGTCTTCTTCACGTTCTTCTTTCCGGTCATCATCATCCTCATCTTCGGCGCGCTGGTCCGGACGGACCCGACCGGCGGCGGGCTGTTCACGGAGCAGCCGGGCTACTACGTCGCCGGCTACCTCGCGGTGGTCGTGCTCTTCACGCCGCTGTCGCGGGTCGGCAGCGAGGTGGCCCGCCACCGGGACGGCAACCGCTTCGAGAAGCTGGCGACGACGCCGCTGTCCCGCGCCGAGTGGCTGCTGGCGCAGACGCTCGTCAACGTCGCCGTCGTCGGGCTGGCGGCCGTTCTCGTCGTCGGGCTGGTGGTCGCGGTCACCGGCGCCGGCGTCGCCGCCTCGCCGCTCGTCGTCCCGTATCTCGTCGCCGGCGTCGCGCTGTTCTGCGGCCTCGGGGCGGTGCTCGGCCGCGTCGCCGACTCCCAGGACGGCGTCGTCGCCGCCGCCAACGGCGTCGCGCTCCCGCTTCTGTTCCTCTCGCGGACGTTCGTCCCGCCGGATCTGCTGCCGGCGTGGTTCCGCCCGGTCGTCGCGCTGTCACCGCTGACGTACTTCGCCCGCGGCCTCCGGGCGGCGACCTTCCGGCCGCCGGGGACGCTCGCCACTTACCGGACCGGCGACGCCCTCGTCGGCACCGACCCCACCCTCAACCTCGCGGTACTGGCGGCGCTCGCGGTCGGCTTCTTCGCTGCCGGCGCCCTCGCGGTCCCGACGACGGACTGACGGCCGGAATTTCGGGCGATCCCGTTCCGGTACCGGGCTACTCCAGCTGGTGGTAGTCGAGCTCGTGGTCGGCGTCGAGCGCCGCCTGGACCGGCTCGCTCGGTTCCTCGACCGGCGTCGTCGTCAGCCGGGGGCTGCCGACGCTGTCGCGCCGGTAGTGGACGTTCCGGCGCCACCCGGGGTCGCGGTCGGGATGGTCGGTCCGGTAGTGTGCGCCGCGGGATTCGGTTCGCTCGCGAGCGCTCCGGAGGACCGCGTCGGCACACAGCAGCCCGAAGCCGAGGTCGAGCGCGAACTCGTAGGAGCGGCTCGTCCGGTCGCCGACCGCGAGGTCGGCCCCCCGCGATTGGAGCCGCTCGAGCCGGTCGAGACCGGCCGCCAGCCCGTCGTCGTCCCGGAGGATACCGGCCCGCTCCCACAGCAGCTCCCGGAGTTCGTCGAGCAGCGTCTCGGGCTCCTCGTCGCCGTCGGCGTTCGACAGCGCCCGGAGGTCCCGGAGGTGGACCCGGGCGCGGTCGTGCAGCACGTCGGAGTCGCCACCGGGAGCCGGAAGACGGTCGGCGATGGCCTCGCCGGCGACGGCGCCGTAAGCGATGGTCTCCGCCAGGGAGTTGCCCCCGAGGCGGTTGGCGCCGTGGACGCCGGCCATCGTCTCGCCGACGGCGTAGAGGCCGTCGACGTCCGTCTCGCCGTCGTCGTCGACGACGACGCCGCCCATCCCGTAGTGGGCCGTCGGCGACACCTCGACGGGCTCCTCGGCCATGTCGACGCCCAGCTCGACGAACCGCTCGTACATCCGCGGCAGCCGCTCCTCGATGAAGTCGCGGTCCCGGTGGGAGATGTCGAGGAAGACGCCGCCGTGTTCCGTGCCGCGGCCCTCGTCGATCTCCTGGGCGATGGCCCGGGCGACGACGTCGCGGGCGTCCAGCTCCATCTGGTCCGGCGAGTACCGCTCCATGAACCGCTCACCACCGGGAGCGCCCGGCTCTTCCGAGCCGCCGCTCGCGTCGCTCGCGGAGACCTCCGCGTTGAACAGCCGACCGCCCTCGCCGCGGACGGCCTCGGTGACGAGCCGGCCGTCCCAGTCGGCGCCGTAGCGGTCGCCGACCATGCCGGTCGGGTGGAACTGGACGAACTCCATGTCCGTGAGCGCCGCGCCGGCCTGGTAGGCCAGCGCCGGCCCGTCGGCGGTGTTCTCGTCGTCCCGCGAGGAGTGGCGACCGTACAGCCCGGTGTAGCCGCCGGCGGCCAGCACGACGACGTCGGCGTCGAAGACGACGAACTCGCCGGTATCGAGGTCCGTCCCGACGGCGCCGAGCACGCGGCCCCCGTCGGCGACGAGCCGGGAGACGAAGACGTTCTCGCGGTAGGGAATCGACAGCTCCCGGGCCCGCTCGACGAGGGTGTCGAGCAGCGCCTCGCCGGTGTAGTCACCCGCGAAGGCCGTCCGGCGGAACGACTGGGCGCCGAAGTACCGCTGGGCGATGTCGCCGTCGTCGGTGCGGGTGAACTCCATGCCCCACTCGTCGAGTTCCCGCAGCAGCGCCGGCATCCGCTGGGTGACCGTCTCGACCTTTGCCGGGTCGTTGACGTGGTGGCCCTCGTTCAGCGTGTCGGCGGCGTGGACCGTCCAGTCGTCCTCGGAATCGAGGCTCCCGAGGGCGCCGTTGATGCCGCCGCGGGCCCACGTCGTGTGGGCGTCGCCGTGGCTCCGCTTCCCGATGACGAGCACGTCCTCAGGGTCGACGCCCCGCTCGACCAGCTCGATGGCCGTCCGGGCGCCCGCCGCGCCGGCGCCGACGACGAGGACGCGCCGATCGACGGTCTCGTAGTCGACCGGCTCGGTCGCCACGCCGTGGTCCGTCGGTGGTGTCTCCGTCACACCACAGATTAGCGGGCGTGAACGGATAACCCCACCGCAAGGAAACGTCCGTGCAGGCTCTCCGCCCGCCGTTATCGTACGTTTCTGGCCTTCTCGACCCCGCTGATGAAACGGCGCGACGGACCCGGAGACGGTCGGCCGCGACGGCCTCGATCTAAACCGAAGCGGCCGAGCGCGGCCGGCCACTCGGGGTGGAGTCGGCGGGACAGCTCACTCCGGGCGGAGCCGCCGGAGCACCGGGATTTCCGCGACCCGCCCGTCGTCCAGCGCCGACCAGTCGACGCCGCCCGGCCGGTCGCCGCCGTCGGGTCGGCGGGTCCGCTCCGGCGTCACCACCAGGTCCACCGGCACGTCGTGCGGCGTCGTCGGTAGCGCCGTCGCCCGGACCTGTCGCTCGTGGACCGTCGTGGCGACGGTCGTCGTCGCGTCGACGAGGCCGAACCCCCGCAGGACGGCGAACTCAAGGTCGCTGTACCCCTCGCCCTTGCCGATCCGGGCGCCGGCATCGTCGACGGCGACGCTGCCGGAGACGATGAGCTCGACCGGCTCCATCTCCGCCGGCCCGACCGGGACGCCCGCCTCCGCCGACCCGCCGACCGTCGTCGCGTCGTCGATGTCGTCGACCTCCCCCGCCGTCAGTCGGAGGAACGGCCGCTCCTCGGCGAGCCGCGGGACGGCCATGTAGAGGGTCTTGCCGGCCCGCAGCGCCGCCCGCCGGACGGGCAACTGCGGCGCGTCGGGGTTGGCCTTGACGACGTCCGCCGCCGCCCAGGCGTCCGTCTCGGCCAGCCGGTCGGCGGCCGCGTCGGCGCCGGCGAAATTGGGGATTCGGCCGTGCGGCGGAAACGGAAACCGCGCCGTTCCGCTGTCGTCCAGCTCGTCCCACACCGCCTCCCGGATCGCGTCCTTGTCGGGCATCTCAGGCACCGCCTCTGACGAACTCGATGTGTTGGGGGCCGTAGAAGAACGCCAGCATGAGGTAGGCGACGACCCCGAGGACGAGACTGACGAGCCAGGCGGAGACGGCGACGCGGCCGACCGTCGCGTGGGCGGTTTCCCGCAGTTCGGCGGTGGTGTGGGTCAGCCCCAGCGTCACCTGATAGAGGACCAACGGCACCGATACTACCGACAGCAGGATGTGGACTCCGAGCATCCCGAGGTAGTAGCCGCGCAGCGGCGCGCCCTCGACGATCTCCTTGCGGCCGCCGCCGCCGGTCTTCAACAGGTAGAGCACGAGGAACACGAGGATGAGCGTGAACGCCGCGAGCATCGCCGCCCGGTGTTTCCGGGGCTCGCCGCTGCGGATCCAGTGGACGCCGGCCAGCAGACAGCCGACGGTGAGGGAGTTGACGACGGCGATAGTAGCCGCCAGAGCGTCGACGGTCGACTCCGAAATCTCCGGGTAGAGGCCGACGTCGCCGTACAGCGTTCCGACGACGACGACGTAGCCGACGACGGTCAGGACGGCCGTCAGCGCCCGCGGGTGCTCGCGGGCGAGGGCCGGGCCACGAACTGTCGACATACCCGGCGTTCGGCGCCGGCGGCCAAGGGGGCTTCGCTTTCCCGTCCGTCGGCGGTAGTATTTAGAGAGGAGGAAGTAGCGCGCTTCGGCGGTGACGGTGACGTGTCCGAACGCCCCTCCCGCGGGTGTGGCTCACGGGTCGCTTCGCTCACCGGCAGCGCGTCGCTCTGCCGAGCCCTCGCTCGGTTCACTCGCGAGGACCCCGTTCGCGTCGAGGCGCTCGCTCATCGCCCGCGTCGCTCCTCCCGCTCGCTTCGTTTCGAGGCCTCCCTCGCTGCGCTCGCTCGGTCTCGCTGTCTCCGGCGATCGCTGATTTCCGGGAGTGAGCGGATCGGAGATCCGCGATCTACGGAAGAGCTTCGCTCTTCCGGGATGACGAACGACGGCTCCGCGAGCCGTCGTTCGAACCACGCTCCCGTGTCGTCGCTCCTCTCATCGCTCCTCGCACTCGCTCCGCCCCGAGGCCGCTCTCGCTTCGCTCGCTCGGCCTCGCTGCGCGAGCGGTCGGCCCCGTTCGAGCTCCCCGACGCCGGCTGACCGGCCGGCCACAGCGCAATTAAACACTTCCCCGGCCGTGCGACACAACGCTTTTTTCCGCCGCCGTCCTCGGCCCGGTCGTGGACGGATACATCGTCGAAAGCGAAGAGCAGCTCTCGCCGGTGGTCGTCACCATGACGGGCGTGTTGCTGGTGGCCTTCGCGGTCGGGCTCGTCTACGCGGCCGCCGGCACCGTGCTGTGACCGGCGTCACCAGTCCACGATGACGGTCGGGTTCCACAGCGACGCCGCGCCGACGACGACCGGCGCCGCCGAGACGGCCGCCCGGTCACGGGCCCCGGAGCGATCGCTGGCGCCCGGCGACGGCCCCGGACGCCTCGTCTGCGCCCGACGGGCCGGGGCATCACGACGATGGCGACCCCGAGCGGGGCTGCCGAACGGACCGCGAACGGTGCGAGCGGTGAGCCGCCGGCGGCGACTCGACGCGAGGGTGAGGTACTTATCCCGTCGGCCGGTAGATCGGGTGTGCCCGAGGACAGAGACCTCCGCCGGCCGGACCACGCCATCCCCCCGCAGAGCGACGCCATCCGCGAGGAACTCCGGGCGGGAGACCGCGAGCTGCTGCACTGTCTGGACTGCGGCCGCCAGCTCGCCGCGCTCCGGCACGACGACTCCTGTCTGTTCTGCGGCTCCGGTGCCGTCGTCATCGAGGCGTGGCGCTAACGGTACAGCGAGAGGTATATCATCACGAAGCCGACGATGAACGGCACCGTCTCTGCCATCTGCAGGAGCAGGAGCTCCCGGCTGAGGCCGCCGCCGACGGACACCTGCGTCGTCAGGTTCGTCACGGCGACGCCCATACTGATGAAGGCGAAGCCGATGAAGGCGAACTGCAGCCGTTCGCTCTGCCGCTTCGCGTACGCCTGGAAGCTGATGAGCGTGAGCCCCAGCGAGAGTCCGAAGAGCGTCAGCCGCAGCAGAATGAGCACCCCCTGCAGGACACCGACCATGTGCCGGCAACCCCACGCTGGGTCTTAAAACCAGGTGACGGCGAGGATCACTCGGGACTGAGGTCGTCCCACAGCTGCGTGAACCGGTCCGGAATGTTCCCCTTGCGGTAGATCCGGACCCGGTACTCCTCGTCCTCGAGCTGGATGACCGTGCTGTCGAAGTTGCAGTTGTAGACGTTGTAGTGGTTGCCGTCGTCGGCGACGGCGGTCTCCTCGGTTACCAGGTCGTGCTTCTGGAGGATCTCCAGCCGACGGTAGATGGTCGGCAGCGAGAGATCACACTGCTCGCTGAGCTCCTTCGCCGACCGGGGCTCCCGGCTGATGGCCGCCAGCACCGTGCGCGCGTGCTCGTCGCCGATGGTGTCGAGGATGTCCTCGATGCTCCGGTCTTCTTCCACGACCGAACGAGTCGTACCCCAGTGACATATGGCTTCCGGCCCGAAGCGACCCGCCGGTCGACGACCGGTTCAAGCGAGTACGGCCGCAAGTCGGTGGCATATGCGAGACAGTGCTGCTGCCGACGGACGGCAGCGACGGAGCGACGGCGGCACTGGACCACGCCGTCGGCGCCGCCGAGGCGTACGGCACAGCCCTGCACGTCGTGTCGGTCTCGACCGCCGGGTCGTGCTGACGGCCGACCCCGACGAGAAGGAATCGGTCCGGGCCGACCTAACCGACGAAGCGACGGAGGCGGTCGAGCGGCTGGCCGACCGGGCCCGCGAGGCCAGCGTCGAGACGACGACGGCCACCCCCGAGGGCGTGCCCCACCGGGAGATACTCGCCGACGCCGACCGGGCGGGCGCCGACCTACTCGTGCTCGGCTCCCACGGCCGGACCGGCCGGGAGCGGCGGCTCAATCTCGGCAGCACCACCGAACGGGTCGTTACGGACGCCGACCGACCGCTGCTCGTCATCGACATCGGCGACGGGTCGGGGTGATCGCGCGTCGTTCCCGCCGAATCGTTCGACTGCCGGCCGTCGAGGCCCGTGCGTCCGGCCGTCGCGGGGCGCCCGACCGTCGCGGGGTGCCCGGGCCTCATGCGACGGTGTTCCGTAGCGTCCCGACCTCCTCGTAGCGGATCTCGATTTCGTCGCCCCGCTCCAGCAGCCCCGGGTTGGCGGGACTACCGAAGGAGACGACGTCACCCGGTCTGAACGTGACTCGCTCGGAGAGAAACGAGACGACCTCGCGGGGCCCGACGAGCATGTTGTCGGTGGTGTCGTGCTGGCGG
>PXSC01000017.1 GCA_003023535.1 Halobacteriales archaeon QS_9_70_65
CAGGTCCGTCGGCGGCGGCGCGTGCAGCTCCAGAACGGCGACGTACCCCTTGCGGCTGTCGTCGAACACCCGGGCGGCGCGGGTCGCGTCGCCGGTGAGGACGGGCAGACAGCCGGTGACCTTCGGATCGAGGGTGCCGGCGTGAGCGGCCCGGTCGACGCCGGCGACGTCGCGGACCCAGCCGGCGACCTGGTGGGCCGACGGGCCGGGCGGCTTGTCGAGGTTGACGACGCCGAACTCCAGTAGGTCGGCCGGGTCGCGCTCCGACGGGGGGCCGCGTTCGCGCACGGTCAGAAGTCGTAGTCGACGCCCTCGACCGGGACGCGGCCCTCGTCGCCGGCGGGGTCGTACCCTTCGACGGCGGTCCGGATGACCGCGAGCACCGCCTCCGGCGACAGCCGGGCGGTGTTCAACACCAGGTCGTAGATGGTCAGCTCCTCGATATCGATGCCGTAGTACTCCCGGTAGCGGCGGGCCTCGCTCTCGCTGCGCTGTTCGGTCTCCGAGCGGGCCACCTCGACGGACTTGTCCTCGCGGTCGGCGATGCGCTCGGCCCGGACCGACGGCGGCGCGTCGAGCCACACCCGGAAGTCGGCGTGTTCGCCGGCCATCCACGATCTCCCGGAGCCGCCGGTCGAGGTCGCGGTCGATCTCGTCGTCTTCCTCGGCACGGCGGTTCAGCTCCAGCGGCGTCAGTCCCCGCTCGTCGGCCAGCTCCCGGAAGATGTCGCCGCCGCTGACGTGGTCGTACCCCAGCGTCTCCGCGAGGGCGGCCGCGGCCGTGCTCTTGCCGCTGCCGGCGGGCCCGGAGATGGTCACCAACATATCGATACTGCGCCGGTGCGGCTAAAAGAGGTTGTCCTTCGGCCGGGTCAGCCGGGCGTCGTCCGGATGTTCAGCGACTTCCGGATGACCTGGGTGAACGCCATCGAGCAGAGGAAGTACCAGACGATCCAGATCTGCAGCGGGAGCAGTTCGATGACCGGATCGTTCCATTCTTGCTCGCCCGCGAAGGGGATGACGATGTTGGACGTCTCGTATACGCCTTCGCCCCCGCGGAGGCCGATGGCCCAGTACATCCACAGGAACACGGGGATGGTCAGCACCATGATCCACACCATCGGGCGGAACTGCTCTTTGAACATCCCGAGGTTGTCCGTCATCGCCTCCATCTGGTCATCGCCTCCATCTGTTCCTCCTGGATGCGCTCGAGGGCCTCGTCGTCGCCGCGCTCCTTGGCATCCTTGCGGCGCTGTTGGATCTCCTTCATCCGTTCCTGGTAGGCGCCCATCACCTCCATGTCCATGAGGTTGGCCTGCAGCAGCGTCGAGTACAGGCCGGTGAACAGCGCGAGAATCATTACGACGGCAAAGAATGGCAGCAGGTCCATGAGCGGGCCGAACGCGACGTCGAGGGTGCCCGCGAGCGGGTCCCGTACCTCGCTGAAGGTGTAGCCGGCGAACAGCGACACCGACACGACCGCGGCCATCTTGTCCCACTTCGTCCACGAGGAATCCTTGTCGGGCGCGTCGGGGAACTCGAGGTCGTCGTCGGTCAGCGCCGACTGGACGCCGTCGGGGTCGTCGACGTCGAACCCCTCGCCGTCGGAGTCGACGAGGACGCCCGTCTCGATGAGCCGCCCCCACTGTCCGCTCGTCAGCTCGTCGGAGACGTCGCCCCACGAGACGGTCCCCTCGTCGGCCCGCTCGAGGACGTACTCCAGGGCCGACTCCATCTCGGGGTAAATCAGGTTTTACCTTCCGGTCGGCGGCCGGCGGCGACCGACTCAGGCCGCCGCCTCGATTTCCGCGTGCAGCGCTTCCCAGACCTCCCCGGGCGTTCCGTGGCCGTCGATCCGGACCAATTCGCCCTCGTCGTCGTAGTGGTCGACGACCGGCTGGGTGTTCTCGTCGAAGACGTCCAGCCGCTCGCGGACCGTCTCCTCGTCGTCGTCGTCCCGCTGTATCAGCTCGTCGCCGCAGCCGTCGCAGACACCGTCTTCCTCGGGTGGATTGAACTCGACGTGGTAGTTGGCGCCGCAGCCGTCACAGATTCGCCGCCCGGTCAGCCGGTCGATCAGCTCCTCACGGTCGACCTCCAGCAGCGCGACCAGATCCAGGTCGGTGATATCGTCGAGGTACTCCGCCTGCGAGAGGTTCCGCGGGTAGCCGTCCAGCGCGAACCCGTCGGCGTCCTCGATGGCAGCCCGCACGATCTCGTCGACCACGGGGTCGGGGACGAGTTCGCCCGCCTCCATGTACTCTCGTGGGCTCCCGTGGTCGGTCTCCATGTCCTTGTTCGCCCGGAGGGCGTCGCCCGTCGTGACGTGGTCGACGCCGTACGCCTCGACGACGTTGCTGGACTGCGTTCCCTTGCCGGCCCCCGGCGGGCCGAGCAGCAGGACCTTCGGCTGGCTCATACCGGCGGTTCCCGCGCCCGCCTGAAATGGGTTTCCGTCCGCGACCCGACGCCGCCTTCTTTATGCGGGCGACGGAACGTCGATCATGGGCGAGACCCCGGCGTCGCGCCGCCGGACGCTCGTATCGGCCGTCGTGGAGGCCAGAAGCGCCGACGGAGCCGTCACCTTCCTCGCCGGCGACGACGCCGTCGTCTACGAGGACCGGACGCTCCGGCTCGAGATCGGCGGCGACGAGCGACGGCGGCTCGAGGCGCTGCTCGAGGAGTACCACGTTTTCAAGATCGAGGAGCCGGCGACCCGGAAGGCCGATGAGGGGGTGGTCCACCTCTCGGCGGTGACCGACCCGAAACACGCCGCCGATTTCGTCGAATCGGTGTTCCGGGAGGCCTACGGCGCCGACGAGGGGTACGAACTGCGGGTCGAGCGCCGGGACTGATACCGCCGGTCGTACGTCAAAATCGATCCGGGCGGTCGACGGTAGCCGTCCGACCCGAGCCGTTTCACGGCACCGGGGTTCGAGACAGCCGCAGCCGGCAGTGACACCACGAGAGCGATAGCTTTTCCAGATGACACGGAGAAACACGGCGTAGATGTACATCGTCATCGTCGGGACCGGGGACATCGGGACGCCCCTCACCGAAATCGCGACGAAGGGCGGCGACGAGGTGGTCGTCATCGAGCGCGACGAGGGCCGCGCCAAGGAGGCGGCGACCCGGTTCGATTGTCTGGTACTGAACGCCGACGCGACGGTCAGAGAGACGCTGGTGGACGCCGGCGTCGATCGCGCCG